>NZ_JANSJA010000107.1:0-1067 GCF_047462335.1 Synechococcus sp. H60.1 | reverse complement strand
GCGAGGCCCAGGCGGAGCAGCTTATGAACGGCTGGTTGCACAACCAAGTGCCGGATGTGGTGTCGGGAGCGATTTTGGCGGCCTTGCAAGCTAAGGGGGTCAGCGCTGGCGAGCTGGCCGGCATGGCGCGGGTGCTGCAGCGAGCTTCTCTGGGATCCCCCCTGGATCTGCCCCTCCTGCTGGATACCTGCGGCACCGGGGGAGATGGGGCCGGCACGTTTAACATTTCCACCGCCGTGGCCTTCGTGGTCAGCGCTGCCGGGATCCCAGTCGTGAAGCACGGCAACCGCTCTGCTTCTGGCAAGGTCGGCTCGGCGGACGTGCTGGAGGCGCTGGGGGTGAACTTGAACGCCGAGCCGGAGCGGGTGCGGGCGGCGGTGGCAGAAGTGGGCATCACCTTTCTCTTTGCCCCCCACTGGCACCCGGCTATGCGGGCAGTAATCCCCTACCGCCGCGCCCTTAAAGTTCGCACTGTCTTTAATCTCTTGGGGCCCCTGGTCAATCCCCTCTACCCCAACCGACAGGTCATCGGGGTTTATGCGCCGGAGCTGGTGCCGGTGATGGCCGAAGCCCTGCGCCTACTGGGGCGGGAAGCAGCCATCGTACTCCATAGCCGGGAAGGCCTTGACGAAGCTGGCCTTGCTCAGCCCACGGACTTGGCCGTTCTCTCCCAGGGATCCCTGCGCACAGAAGTCTTGAACCCCCGGGATTACGACCTCACGCCCGCCTCCGTCCAAGCTCTCCAGGGGGGGGACTTGATGGAAAATGCCGCTATCCTCAGCCGCGTTCTCCAGGGAGGCGGCGATCTTGCCCAGCGGGATGCAGTGGCCCTCAATGCGGCGCTGGTGCTCCAGGTGGCGGGAGCTGTGGCTGACTTGAGAGCCGGAATTGCCCAAGCGCGGGAGATCCTTGCCAGCGGTGCCGCCTGGGAGCGCCTGCAAAAGTTGGTCAACTTCCTCCAGCCATGAACTACCCCACCGCGTAGGCGGGTGGGGTTTCCTCACCCGCTTGGCAGCAGAGCTTTTGTCTCTTCTTCTGCCCCAGTTGCTTCATCGTTCGCGGCAGCG
>NZ_JANSJA010000106.1:6319-12586 GCF_047462335.1 Synechococcus sp. H60.1 | reverse complement strand
TTGTAGATTCTCCGGCTCAAATTGGCGCAAAATCCGCGTTGCCTCGCGCAGGCGGGTTTCGTTCTCCTCTTCCAAAATGAGCACGTACTTGCCCGCATTGAGACGGTTGCGGTAGGCCAGGGCATCGCCAAAGCCACTGGTTAGACCCACTCCTCCCCCCACAAAAAAGCTGCCCATGGCCCCGCCCAGGGCACCCAATAGGCCGCCAATGAGGTGGTTGCCCAGGGATCCCGCCCAGGCAAAGGTATCCAGGCCGCTGAGGAGGCTGAACCCCACTCCCGCCAAAAAGCCAAAGGGCACCAGCCAAATGGCCAGGCGCTGCATCTGCCGGCGGGCTGCTTGGGCCGGATCGATGAGCCCAAACTCATCTGCCGTTTTGTAGCCTCGCCCCAGGAGGTGCAGCCGCTCCAGAGGGAAGCCGGCTTGTTCCAGAGCGCTATAGGCCGCCTCGGCAGCCATGCGATCTGGCAGTACCGCAATGAGATAACTCATAGGAAGAGCTGCGCTTGTTATCAGCCAACTCCATTGTCTCCTGAGTTTGGGGAGGGATCCCTATGACACCGGCTTGCCCCACCGAGGCCCAATCCATCAGCCTCTACCAGCGCTTCTATGAAGTTGTGCGGCGGATCCCGCCGGGGCGAGTGGCCACCTATGGGCAGGTGGCGCGGCTTGCCGGCTATCCGGGGTATGCTCGCCAGGTGGGCTATGCCCTGTTTCGCCTGCAAGGCCAAAAAACCGACATCCCCTGGCACCGGGTGATCAACGCCCAAGGGCGCATCTCCTACTCCCCTTTTCGCCTTGGCTACGACGACCTGCAAAAAGTCTTGCTCCAAGCCGAAGGGATCCCCTTCGACGCCGAGGGCCGGGTGGACTTGCACCAGTTTGGCTGGGAGCCCAGGCAAGCTTAACCTGAGCTTGACCTAGCCTTAAACAGGCCATAGCGAAACCTCCCGCCCAGCTCTGGTAACGTGAACGCGGATGCGTCTTGTCTCGTGGATGGAGTGAAGGAGTTGTCATGAAACCAGCTTGTCGCCCCCGAGGGTCAGCCCCTGCCAAGGGAGGGTTCCCGGCTTGGCTGAACCCTCTGGCCAAGTCCCTGTGGACTGGGCTGTGCTGTTTGGTACTGGGTCTGGCTAATGCCTGCGGTACCACTGACGACAGCTCAGTTCCTCCAGCCGGCGGAGGAGCGGGGTTTATCGCCTCGGATCCCAATGTCACCCTCTCCAGTCAACCGCCCGCCTTTACGCTGCAGATTTTGCACGCTAGCGACTTGGAAGCTTCCATTGCTGCTGTTCAGGATGCGCCCCGCTTCTCGGCGGTGGTGAATGCACTGCGGCCCCAATTTCCCAACACCGTGATCCTCTCCAGCGGCGACAACTACATTCCCAGCCCTTTCTACAACGCCAGCGCCGATCCCTCGCTGCGGGCTCGCTACGACCGCACGCCTGGCAAGGCTGATATCGAGATCCTCAATGCCATTGGCTTTCAGGCCTCTGCTCTTGGCAACCACGAGTTTGACCAGGGTACCCGGCAACTCCGCGACCTCCTGCGGCCTGACCCTAGCCGCGGCTATGCGGGCGCCCGCTTTCCCTACCTAAGCGCCAACCTCAGCTTTAGCGGCACCGGCGAATTAAGCAGCACTGATCTAGCTCCCGATGGGCAAGAGGCCAGTTCCATTCCGGGCAAGATTGCCAAAACGGCTGTGATTACTGTAGGGGGACAGCGGATTGGCTTGGTGGGTGCCACCACCACTCGCTTGGCCGCCATTTCCAGTCCTGGCCCTGAGGTGAGAGTGGAGGGCAGGGTGGACGACACCGACCAGGTGAACGCTGCCCTCATCCAGAATTTCGTTAACCAGCTCACCGCGCAGGGCATTAACAAGATCATCCTCCTGGCCCACCTGCAGCAGCTCCAAAACGAGGTAACCCTGGCCAGCCAACTGCGGGATGTCGATGTCATTATCGCCGGCGGCTCCCACCGTGTTATTGCCAAGCCCACCGACCGCCTGCGCCCTGAAGATGTGCGCACGGGCGACTACCCCATCCTGCGCTCCTCCGCCAGTGGTCAGCCGGTGGCAGTGGTCAACACCGGCGCCAACTACCGCTATGTGGGCCGCTTGGTGGTTGGCTTCGACGCCAACGGGGTGATTGCCCGCATCGATCCGGTAAGCGGCGCCTATGCCACCGATGACCAAGGGGTGGCAGCCGTGCGCGGCACTCCCAACCCTGAGGTGGTGCGGGTGGCCAACGAGATCGGCAACATCATCCGCGCCAAGGATGGCCGTACCTTTGGCTCTACCACCCAATTCCTCAACGGCCTGCGGGCCGAGGTGCGCACCGAGGAAACCAACCTGGGCAACCTCACGGCTGATGCCAACCTGGCCTACGCCAGAACGGTTGACCCCACCACCGTCATCTCCCTGAAAAACGGGGGCGGCATTCGCGCTCCTATTGGGGCTACCACCGGTGGCGGTGGCGGCGAGCCGGTGCGGCGGATCCCTCCGGTGGCCAACCCCGATGCCGGCAAGCAGGCAGGACAAGTTTCGCAACTGGATATCGAAACCGCTCTGGCCTTTAACAACGGCCTGTCGCTGGTAACCGTCACCGCCGAGGAGCTGAAGCAATTGATAGAACACGGGGTGGCGCAAAGCCAGCCAGGAGCCACGCCGGGCCGCTTCCCGCAGATTGGCGGCTTTGCCTTCAGCTTTGATCCCTCGCGGCCACCAGGATCCCGCGTGATCTCTTTGCGGGTGGACACACCCACCGGCCGAGATGTGGTGGTGCGCAACGGCCAGTTGCAAGGGGATCCCCGCCGTACCTTCCGCCTGGTGACGCTGGACTTCTTGGCCAACGGTGGGGATGACTACCCCTTCCCGCGCCTGTCCAACCCCAACCGGGTGAACTTGGCCCCCAGCTCCGGCATCACCTTTGACACTCCCGGCAGTGAACAGGATGCCCTGGCTCGCTATCTGCGGCAGATCGGCGTGTTCACCCAAGCCGACACACCGGCTGCCCAGGACACCCGCATCCAGAACCTCTCGGTACGTCAAGATACAGTACTGCAGGGCTTGTAGGCTGGACTACTGTTAACCCGTGGATGGAGCCAACCGCCCCTCTCCTCTCTAGGGAGAGGGGATGGTTTTTTGGAAAGCGTCATTCCTCAAATGAGGAGCCATTCAGCATTCTCGAGCCATAGGGTAGAAAGTGTGCCAGCATAGTTCTGCTGGCAGTGCTAGACACCGCCGACGCCCCATGAGCCTGCCAAACCCATCTTCTCTGGCCAACCACCCGCCTGCGTCTTGGAGAGCGCAGACGGATCCCGTCCTCATCCTTGGAGCGGGCCTGATGGGACGCCTGCTGGCCGCCAGCCTTGTCGAGGTCGGGCATTCTGTGCGCATCGTGGAGGCCGCTTCTCCCACCGCTCCTGAGAGCAGTGCTGCCCATTTTGCTGCGGCCATGCTGGCTCCTCTAGCGGAGTCTGCCGTCGCCGAGGCCAGCGTAGTAGCGCAGGGGTACTATGCCCTCTCTCGCTGGCCCACCCTTCTGGCCAGTCTGGCAGAGCCGGTTTTTTTTCAGCAGGAAGGCACCCTGATCCTCTGGCACCGCCAAGATGCCGGGGAAGCCAAGCGCTTCTCAGCCCTACTGGCCGCTGTAGGGGAACGCCTTCCCCACCTCCCCCGGCCTCAGCCGCTGGATGCCCAGGCTCTGGCCGAGCTGGAGCCCTCGCTGGCCGGGCGATTTAGCCAGGGTCTCTATCTTCCCCAGGAGGGTCAGCTGGACAACCGCCAACTGCTGTTGGCTCTGCTGGCTAAACTGCAGCAGCACGGGGTGGAAGTGGAGTGGGGATCCCCCTGGGATCTGGAGCGGGCGCGAGCCTGGCAGCAGCAAACTGGCGGCTGGGTTTTGGACTGCCGCGGCCTAGGGGCTCAGAAAGAATGGGGTGGGCAAAAGCTGCTGCGGGGGGTGCGAGGGGAGGTGGTGCGTTTGTATGCTCCGGAGGTGGTGCTGCGGCGCCCAACGCGGCTGTTACACCCTCGCTACCCCATCTACATCGCTCCCAAGCCAGGGCACCTGTTCGTGGTGGGAGCCACTGAAATTGAATCCGAGGATCGCTCGCCCGTGAGCGTCCGCTCGGCTTTGGAGCTGCTCAGCGCTGCCTACGCGGTTCACCCTGCCTTTGCCGAAGCGCGTATCCTGGAATTAGGCAGCCAATGCCGTCCCACCTTGGCGAACAACTTGCCGGCGGTGGTGGAGCCATCCCCACGCCTGTTGCAGATCAACGGTCTCTACCGCCATGGCTTTCTCATTGCTCCGGCTCTCCACGATGCCGTTTTGGAGTACCTTCACCACGGCAGTTGTCGCCTTGCCCAAGAGTTGGGGATCCCTTTTCAGGTGCAGGCCGCCCCTCTTGCCGGTGAATCCCTGTCGCCATGCGTGTCTTGATCAACCAAAAGCCTTACGATTTGCCGGAGGGCACCACGTTGGCCGAGGCCCTCGCCCAGGTGGAGCTCAGTGGCCCCTTTGCGGTGGCGGTTAATCTAGAATTTGTGCCGCGCGCCCGCTATGGGCAAACCCATCTGCAAGAGGGCGACGAGGTAGAGGTCGTCGTGCCAAGTGCCGGCGGCTAGTGCCCCAGTTGTCTTTCTCCCTATCCTCCCCCAATGTCCACCCTTCTCCAGCTTTCCCCCTCGACTCGGGCCGATGAGGATCCCTTGGTGCTCTACGGCCAAGCGCTGCCCAGCCGCCTGATGCTGGGGACAGCTCGCTACCCTTCACCCGCCATTTTGGAACAGGCGGTGGCGCGGGCGCAGCCCTGTCTGTTGACCGTTTCCCTGCGGCGCCAGGGGGCGCTGGGGTCGGAAGCTTCCCAAGGGTTTTGGGCCCTGCTCCAGAAGTTAGGGATCCCGCTTCTGCCCAACACCGCCGGCTGCCACAGCGTGCAGGAGGTAATTACCACAGCGGAGATGGCCCGAGAGGTGTTCGGCACCGACTGGATCAAGCTAGAGCTCATCGGGGATGACTACACCTTGCAACCGGATCCGGTGCAACTGCCCGCTGCTGCCGCCGAGCTGGTGCGGCGGGGGTTTAAGGTCTTGCCGTATAGCACCGACGACCTGGTCCTGTGTCAGCGGCTCTTGGATGCCGGCTGTGAGGTAGTCATGCCCTGGGCGGCTCCCATCGGTACTGGCAAGGGCCCCCTCAACCCCTACAACTTGCGCCTGCTGCGGGAGCGGATTGAGGCACCGCTAATTGTGGATGCCGGTCTAGGCCTGCCTTCCCACGCCTGCCAGGTAATGGAGTGGGGCTTTGACGGGGTGCTGCTCAATACGGCAGTGGCTCTGGCTCGGGATCCGGTGGCAATGGCCGAGGCTTTTGCAGTGGCGGTGCGCGCAGGCCGCCAAGCCTATTTGGCTGGGGCAATGGTTCCCCAGGAAACACCCCAGCCGAGCACACCGGTTCTCGGCACTCCTTTTTGGCACCAAGGGTGAGCAGCTTAGGCGGCAGGCTTTTGGGCCTGGATCACCTGCAGGGCTCCTCCAGCGTGCAGGGTCTGCCGGACAGGTTGCCAGCCCTGTTGCTGCAGATACTGGGGCAAGTCCAGCTTGAGGAAGTGCCAGGCGGTCTCGGTTTCAAACAGGCCTAGAAAGAGGGCCAAAGCTGGCCAAAGGAGAGGCTGGCAAGGCGTGTGCAAATCGAGAATTAAAAGCCCTCCCCCCGGCTTGAGCACCCGCCACACTTCCCGCAGCACCTGTTCCAGGTCAGGAAAAGGCAGCTCGTGCAGGGCCAGGCTGGTATGTACCCAGTCAAAGCTATCGGCAGGAAAAGGCAGAGCCTGGGCAAAGGCTTCCACAAATTCCACCTTGGGGAGGCGTTGGCGAGCTGCCGCCAGGGCCTTGGGGGAAGCATCCAAGCCGACAACGTTTTGGCTCAGCTCGGCCAGGATTGGAGTCACTTCGGCAGGGCCACAGCAGAGATCCAACACCCGCTCTTGGGGCTGGATGGAGATCCCTTGGAGGGGCAACCGGCGCAGTCGCTCATATCCCCCCACTGCTAGGGCAGCCGCACGGCTGATGCTGCGGTAAAGCCAGGGAAAGCGGTAACTCCAGTCGCGCAGGAAGGTGGCCATAGGCAGGGATCCCTTGGGGCTTCTCCAGCCTACCTGTGAGACGGCTCCCCTGTCTCCTTGCTATTGTTGGTCCTCACCCCCAACCCCTCTCCCAGAGGTCACCCAAGCGCTCCGCGCCGCTCACGCGACCACCCCCAACCC
>NZ_JANSJA010000106.1:0-6219 GCF_047462335.1 Synechococcus sp. H60.1 | reverse complement strand
CACCCCCAACCCCTCTCCCAGAGGGAGAGGGGAGTTGGCCCGGCTATTTTTGCCTAATGTGGAACTTTTTTCTGCCGGCAATCGTCTAGGCCGACAAGGCATTTTGGGCCTTTTCTCCACCCACCTGCTGGTATGACTCAGTTTGAGCTGCCTCCTTCCCCTTCCGCAAGGCCTGGCCGGCACAGCGTGATCTGGCTGGTGGCTGCGGCGGGGCTAACGGTCTTGCTCTGGCGGTTTCCCTGGGGCAATTACCTCCTCTACCCCTTTACTTTGTTGGCCACCTGGTTTCACGAGATGGGCCATGGCCTGATGGCACTGCTATTGGGGGGGGAGTTTCATCGTCTTGAGATCTATCCCGACGGCTCGGGGCTGGCCATTCACAGTGGCGAGCTGTTTTTGGGGCGGGTGGGGCGGGCCTTGGTGGCGGCTGCCGGGCCGATGGGGCCGCCCATAGCTGGGGCCCTGTTCATCCTCACCTCCCGCCGCCGCAGCACAGCTCGGCTGGGGCTGGTATTTTTGGGATCCCTGTTGTTGCTCTCGACGCTGCTCTGGGTGCGTTCCCCTTTTGGCCTTTTGTTCCTCCCGGCCATGGGTTTGGGCATCCTGGCAGTAGCTCGCTGGGCTGCTCCTTGGTTACAAAGCTTTGCCCTGCAATTTTTGGGGGTGCAAGCCTGCGTGAGCACCTATCACCAGCTCGACTATCTCTTTATGGACGCTGCTGTCATCGACGGGCGGTTGATCCTCTCCGATTCCAGCCAGATTGCCCAAAACCTGTTTTTGCCCTACTGGTTCTGGGGAGGGGTGATGGCGGTGTTTTCTTTGGTTCTGCTGATCACCAGCTTGCAACTGGCCTTTCGCGACTAGGGGGCAAAGCCGCAATTCTGGAAGTGATTGTTGTCACCTAAAAATCCGTCGCCCATCACTGCCCAGCCGAAAAAACCGCCGCTACAGTAGGGGGCATGAGGAGTGAGGAGTGTGGGAGCGGATTATGTGGCGAGACGTTATTGGACTGGCTCTGGCGGCTACGCTGCTGTTGATCAGCAAAACGGCGGCAGATACCCTCGGCGAGAGCAAAGTACCAACTCTCAGCAAACCTGAGCCAATCCATTTTGTTCCACTGCAGTGAGGTTGTGCGTCGAGGCGTTATCCCATTGCCGTTTTGTGCAACACTCATCCTAGAGTCTTTTCGTGAGGCCTGGGATCCCTGATGCGCATAGCCCTGTTTACGGAGACGTTTCTGCCCAAGGTGGACGGCATCGTTACGCGGCTTTGCCATACGGTGCGCCATCTGACGGCCCGCGGCAACTCGGTGCTTATCGTCGCACCGCAGGGGGCTCCCAGGCGGTTTGCCCGGGCACGGGTCTACGGGATCCCAGGCCTGCCCTTGCCCCTGTACCCGGAGTTGAAGCTGGCTGCTCCCGGCCCAGTCGTCGGCAGGGTGCTTAGCCGTTTCCGTCCGGATGTGATCCACGTGGTCAACCCTGCGGTTTTGGGGTTGGGGGGCCTCTACTACAGCCAAGCGATGGGGATCCCGCTGGTGGCCTCCTACCACACCCATCTGCCGAAGTATCTGAAGCACTACGGGCTGGGCTTTCTGGAGGGAGTTTTGTGGAACCTCCTCAAGCTAGGGCACAATTTGGCACGGGTCAACCTCTGCACCTCGACGGCGATGATGCAGGAGCTGAGCGCCCACGGCATCGAGCGGGTTCACCTGTGGCAGCGGGGGGTGGATACGGAGCTGTTTCACCCGCAGGCTGCTAGCCCAGAGATGCGGGCCCGCCTTACGGCAGGGCAGCCGGAGCGGCCGCTGTTGCTCTACGTAGGTCGGCTCTCGGCGGAAAAAGAGGTGGGGCGGATCCGGGTGTTGCTGGAGCAGATCCCGCAGGCGCGCCTGGCTATCGTGGGCGACGGGCCGGAGCGGGGATCCCTGGAGCAACATTTTGCCGGCCACGACGTGGTGTTTACGGGCTACTTGCAGGGGCAGGACCTGGCAGCAGCTTTTGCGTCCGCGGATTTGTTCGTGTTCCCCTCCCGCACCGAGACGCTGGGCTTGGTCTTGTTGGAGGCCATGGCTGCCGGTTGTCCGGTAATCGCCCCCCGCTGTGGCGGCATTACCGATGTGGTGGACAGCGGCCGCAACGGCTTTCTCTTCGATCCCGATTCCGACAGCGACTTTGTCCAGGCCACCCGGCAACTGTTGGAGAGTGCCGGGCAGCGGCAGCTCTTCCGGCAACAGGCCCGCCAAGAGGCCGAGCGCTGGAGTTGGTCGGCGGCCACACAACAGTTGGAGGAGTACTACCGCACCGTCATCGCCGAGTCGGGATCCGGCAAGAGCGCAGGCAGCGCGTGAGAATAAGAACAAAAGTCTTCAGCTAAGGAACAGCTTATCGCCCAGTCGCAGCGGATCCCCGACTATAGCAGAGCCCTGCTGCTGGAGCTGTTGCATCAGGGCATCCAGATCTCCTGGCAAAAGGAGCTGCAGGCAGCCTGTGGAGAGAATAAACTGCGGGTGGCCCACCCGCTCCAGGGATCCCAATCGTACCCTGCTGCAAGTGCATTACTTGGGCCTCCAGATCAGCCAGATCAGCGGTGCAACTCCAGGTCGCGTCTGCGCTGTAGAGCAACTGGGGAGCACGCTTAGGCGGAGAGGGGGCGCTCCCCTTCAATGGCCCGCACCTGCTCGACAAAGAACTCTTCTAGCGACTGCCGTTGCCAATGCAAGTCGGTCACCACTGCCCCCGCCTGGCTTAAAAGAGTGAGCAGCTCCGGCAGGGATCCGCCCCATTCCCCCGACCAATGGGATCCCTGGATCGAGAAGTGCTCGAGGCGGTCGCGGAACTGGTCGATGGCGCCACCGTGCCCTTGCACGCGGTAGCTTTTGCTCTGGCCCAGCAGCTCGTCCAATGTTCCCTGCTGCACCAACTTGCCGCCGACAATAATGCCAATGCGGTTGCAGATTACCTCCACATCCCCCAGGATGTGGCTGTTGAAGAACACAGTCTTGCCCTGTTGCCGGAGAGACAAGATGATCTCGCGCATCTGGTAGCGGCCCATGGGATCCAGCCCCGACATCGGCTCGTCCAGGAACACCAGCTCCGGGTCGTTGATTAGAGCCTGGGCTAGGCCAGTGCGCTGCAGCATGCCCTTGGAGTAGGTGCGCATTGGCTTTTTGCGGGCCGTATCTATAGAAAGCCCCACCAGCTCCAGCAGTTGCGGGATCCGCTCCTTGAGGAGGCTATCGGACAAGCGAAAGACCTTGCCCGCAAAATGGAGAAACTCCCAGGCAGTTAGGTAGTCGTAAAAGTAAGGGTTTTCCGGCAGATAGCCCACCTGCTGCTTGATGGAGCGATCCCCCAGGGGTTTGCCCAGCAAAGTGCCCCTGCCGCTGGTAGGCTCCACAATGCCCAGCAGACACTTGATCGTGGTGGTTTTGCCAGCTCCATTAGGCCCCAGTAGCCCAAAGGTTTCGCCACGGGCCACTGTTAGCGAAAAATCCTTGAGAGGGCTGACCACCTTGTTCAGCCAAAAGCCGGTGCGATAGGTTTTGCTCAGACCAGTGACGGCAATGGCCGGCTCAGGCTGCACGGCAGTCGCTTCTAGAGAGGGGGCCAACGTCTCGCTCATAGGAGGAGGCTGGGGTTGAAAAAACCAAGAAGAACTAAGCAGGATGCTAGCCTGCTCTCCAGTTTACGCTCTCCCCCCTTCTTTTGCCTCAGCCACTGGTTGGCAGCAACCTAGAAAGGCGTCTTGACCTTGGGTTGCTTAACCTTCAGCTCGCGAATCCGTTTCAACATCTTTTGGAAATACTCGGCCAGGTAGTCTTCAAGGGAGGTCAGAGAAGCCAGTTCAATGCCCAAGGCTTCGCACACAGGCGTCATGTCGGCATGCATCGGCTCCTTGGCGGCGATCACCTCCACAAACGCCAGCCGGTCGGCAATGTTCCAGCTCCACTGAAAGAACTGGGCCACCTTACGCGCCCCTCGCAGCAGCCCCAAAGGCATGGTGCTGACCTTGGCTTTTTTGCCGGAGAGCTGCTCGCACAGGGCGATGACCTCTTGGGATGTCCAGGCCTTGGGCCCCACCAAAGGGAAGATCTGCCGCTTGGCGGCTTCGACGCTGAGCGCTCGCACGGCAAACCGGCCTGCATCTAGGGTGTCGACGTAGGCCGTGGGGATGCTCTCGCTGGCTACCCAAACAATTTGCTCTTCCAAAATGGGGATGGCATACTGGCCGATCAATCCCTGCATGAAGCCCGCCGGACGAAAGATGGTGTAGGGCATCTGGGATCCGATCAAGTACTTCTCGATGTGGTGCTTGAAATTCATCAGGGGCACATTGGGGTACTCATGCTGAGCACCCATGATGGAGAAAAAGACGAAGTGGCCCACTTGGGCAGCCCGTGCCGCATTGATCAGAGCAACTTTGCCATCCCAATCCACCTGGCGGGCGCTGAGGGTGTCGGTTACCCGCACCGTGGCACAGTCGATCACCGCCTCGACGCCTTCCATCGCCGCTCGGAGCGTGCTGGGCTGCAGTAGGTTCCCCACCTTGAGGTGGGCGCCCCATTCACTCAAGAAAGCAGCCTTGGCCGGGTTTCGCACCAGACAAGTCACCTGATGCCCTTCTTCGATAGCCCGCCGCACCACCTGACGGCCCAGCGTTCCCGTTGCCCCCACAACCAGCACGTTCATAAAATTATCATTTCTTAACCTTAGGCTTAGTCTATCAGACAAAGGCAGCTTCCAACACAGAAGGATAGCTTGGTAGCCCCGAACTGGAGTGCGGGGCGGAAAAGCCCGTAATTGGCAATAACAGCGCCTTTACGAGTTTGTTTTTGAACTGCGTAAGAATCCCCCGCCTTTAGGCAATGGGAGTGTCAAAGCTCGGCCCAACTCTAAGCCATGAACAAAACAGGGATCCCCGACCCAAGGAGCTTTGCAGGGATCCCCAGCTCAGTCTGCTGCCGAGAGAGTGTTCACCCAGCCAGCTCGTTCATGCGTTGTGCCAAGGTGAAATCCAGTTCCGTAATGCCTCCGGCATCGTGGGTGGTGAGATCCACCCGCACGCGGTTGTAGACATTGGTCCACTCGGGGTGATGCCCCATACTCTCGGCCACCAAAGCCACACTGCTCATCCAGCCGAAAGCTTCCACAAAGGAGCGAAATTGAAACTGGCGATGCAGCTTCCCATCCTGCAAAGACCAGCCGGGCAGCTTCTCTAGCTTGGCCTGGATCTCGGCTTCACTGAGTTTGACAGGTCTGGACATGGGCCTTCCCTCCAGTCGATGCCATCGTTTCCATCACGTTTTCATCAAAAGAGCGGCTGCGGGCAGATCCCAGCTTCTTTACAAAACTTCGTAGTCTTCCAGTTCCTGGGAGGCGGCAGCAGGGCCGAGGGGTTTGTATAGCCAGTAGCCTTGCACAGCAAAGTGGGCCTGCCTATAGAAGTTAAGGGCAGCTTGATTGTGGCGGTAAACCTGCAAGGTGATGGCCGACAACTGCTGCTGGGATCCCCAGCGTTCTACCTGTTGCAGCAAAGCTCTGCCCAGTCCCCGCCGACGATGGGCAGGATCCACCCAGAGCAAAAAGACGTAGGCCACCCGCCGATGAGTGGCTTGGTCAGTAGAAATGCCGGCCCACACGCCGCCCACCGGCTCCCCTGTTGCTTCGTTGAGGATCCACCAGCAGGGAGTACGGGGGGGGTCAAAGAGGCGATCCAGGGTCGCTTCCAGGTGATCCCACTGGCTTTGCTCGGGGAAAGACTCCTGCAAGGTGGCCTGCAATCCCCGCCGCACCCAGGGCCGATCCCAGGCAGAGCCAATGCGCCAACGGTAACCAGCAGGCAGAGGGATCCCTTGGTCAGCCATCCTCAGACATCAGGAGAGCAGAGAAAGCCACCGGCGTCGCTTCCTCTACCGGGGCCGGCTGGGCCATATCTTCCGGCAGAAACGAGCGGATGCTCACCACCACCAGAGTAAATAGGAACACCAGCAGGATGAGAGCAGGAAAGATATATTGCCGCAGGATGTTCACGTTCCTACACAATCCTTTCAGTCTCTAGAGCATAGCGTGCAGAGGTGGATCCCTAGTCGGTCTTCCGGAAATCTCCTCTCCCCATCCTATCCTCATCTCAGCCCCTATCGACTAACCGGGCGGGATCCCGCGCGTCAACAAGGTGAGAGACTGTAGCCTATGATTCCAAAGTAAGCTCCGTCGTGCA
>NZ_JANSJA010000105.1:0-1117 GCF_047462335.1 Synechococcus sp. H60.1 | reverse complement strand
CCCTGAATCAGCACCCCTCGCGAAAAGGCCTGGCAGCTCCACGACAGCACCCTTAAGCGGTAAGGGCTCGACTGCGCGGCCGCCATCCCAACAACCGCGAGGGTGCCGATAAGCACTAAAAAACGCTTCATAACCCGAACCGTTTTGTACGGATACCCTGGAAAGGCTCCCGACCCTGCCCTACAGTCTGTAGGGCTTTAGTTTAACCCTTTACGAGTTTTACCGAGCGTTATTTTAACCTGGTGAGAACCCTCGGGTTGGCACGAGCTGTATGGTTTGAGTTGGTCGAGGAGACTGGATTCGAACCAGCGACCCCCTGCTCCCGAAGCAGGTGCGCTACCAGGCTGCGCTACTCCTCGGCGCCAGCGAGTACTGAGTATAGAGCGGACGTGACGCTTTGTCTAGGCCGCTGGGTGGTTCTCCAGACTTGACCGATATACAGCCCTTGGGGTAGAGAAAGATCATGACTCTGCGCCAGGCGCTATCCCAGGTCCCGGACCCTCGGGCCCACAACCGGCAGTACCCCCTTTGGGGCCTTCTGGCCCTCATCCTGGTGGCCTTCCTGAGCCGCGTGGACTCCCTGCGCGGCGTGGAACGCTTTGCCCGCGCCAACCCCCACCTCTTGCCCCACCTGGGCCTGCGCAAGGCCCCAGGCCACACCGCCATCACCCTTCTCCTTCACCGCCTGGATCCTGAGAAGCTCCAGGCGGCCCTTGGCCAGGTCTTCCCCGAAGCCGACCTTGGGGAGGTCCTGGTGGTGGACGGGAAGCACCTGCGGGGAAGCGGCAAGGGGAAAAGCCCCCAGGTCAAGCTGGTGGAGGTCCTGGCCCTGCACCTCCATACCACCCTGGCCCAGGCCCGGGCGGAAGGGAGGGAGGAGAAGGCCTTCCTGGAGCTTCTGGACCGTTTGGAGGCGAGGGAGCTGGAGGGCAAGGTGGTGGTGGGGGACGCGGGGTACCTGTACCCTGAGGTGGCGGCCCGGGTGCGGAAAAAAGGGGGGACTATCTCTTGGTCCTGAAGGGGAACCAGGGGGAACTTTTGGAGTGGGCCCTGGAGGTGTTCAAGGGGATGGCGGGGAGGCGTCTTCCCGGGGAGACGGAGGCGACCTGGAGTGGGG
>NZ_JANSJA010000104.1:0-1117 GCF_047462335.1 Synechococcus sp. H60.1 | reverse complement strand
GGTATACCGTATCCAAGACTTGCCCGAAGCAAGTACACCGATGCTACAAAGCAACCATATGGTCAGTTTGGGAAAAATTGCAGAGAAAACGAGAAAAGATGGGTTTATCGCTCAGGTGGTTTGGGAAGGTACCGCCGGCCCCAGCGGTCTATAGCTTCAATTACAGCCTGCAGTGCCTGGCCGGCCTCCGTTAGAGCATAGCTGGTGCGCGGGGGCATGGTGGAGTGGATTGTTTTAGAGATGATGCCCAGGTGCTCAAGCTTCTCCACGCGCTGGGCCAGGGTGGCCGGGTTGCAGCCGCCCACTGCCCTGGAAAGCTCGTTAAAGCCTTTCGAACCATCCAATAAGCTGCGAATAATGTGTAGCGTCCACTTCTCCTGCAGTACGTTGATGGCTTCGTATACAGGGCAAAAGCTGTGGTCTGCTTCAGTGGTTTCTGCAATGGCTTTAGCCATACTGAAACACATCTTAGCATACTATTACTTTCTTTGCTCAAATGCTTGACATAACAAACTGATATAAAATAGTATGCGCTTGTTGATCCAAAGCGAATGCTGGATCAAGCTGGAGGAAAAGTATGAATTGGAACCTGGATAGCAGTCATACCACCGTGGCTTTTGCTGTAAAACACATGGGCTTCTTTACTGTGCGCGGCCAGTTCAAAAAAGTGACCGGTACCGTTTCGACTGACGAGCAAGGGGTGCCGCGCCAAATCAGCGTTTCGATTGAGGCCGCTAGCATTGAAACGGGCGATGCCCAGCGGGACGCCCACCTGCGTTCACCCGATTTCCTGGATGCCGAACAATACCCTCAGATTCGCTTTGAGAGCAGCCAGATTGAAGCCTTGGGGGGGAACAAATACAAGATCCATGGCAACCTGACCATCCGGGACACCACCCGCCCGGTAGCCCTCGAGGCCGAGGTAAGCCCCGCCATCAAAGACCCTTGGGGCCTGACCCGTATTGGGGCAACGGCCACAGGTGTCATAAACCGCAAGGACTGGGGGCTTACCTGGTACCAGGTGCTCGAGTTTGGTGCTTTGCTGGTAGGTGAAGAGGTAAAACTCAATATCGAGGTCGAGGCGGTCGCGGCCCAGGCAGAAGCGGCAGCCTAAACC
>NZ_JANSJA010000103.1:0-1117 GCF_047462335.1 Synechococcus sp. H60.1 | reverse complement strand
GTACGCATCAGCTCGGCCAGCAACCCCGACGGGGTCTGGGATTTGCAGAACGGTACGCGCAAACCGATGATCGGCAAAGTGAAGGTGATCGAGGGCATCCGCCCTGGTGTCATCTCCTTCCCGCTCGGTTGGGGCCACTTCGCCAGCGGCGCCAGCGACATCGTTATTGACGGCGTCACCATCCCCGCCGACCCGCGCCGGGCTGCCGGCATTCACGCCAATGCTGCCATGCGCGTTGATCCAGTACTGGGCAATGTAACCCTGAGCGACCTGGTCGGCGGCAGTGCCGTCTTCTACGACACGAAGGTGAAACTGGAGCGAGTTGGCTAACACACAGAGGTGGCACTCCTTAACCGTGACACGATACAGGAAGGCAGGGATAAGCGGGTGCGACACACCACGAACGTGTGTCGCATCTTCGTTTCAGATAAATCTGGTACCATAACCCAAGCTACTACCTTTATCACCACAGAGACACAGAGGACACAGAGGATGGGTATAACCTGGGTTGCTACCGCGAGACGTGATGTAGCACGTCTATGGGAACAGGCTGCTACCCACGTTGTTCATTCGGTTACTCTACACAGTGTTGTGGGCAACGTCATGCTGTTCATTCTGACAGTCAGCCTCCATGACCTGCTCACAGCATAGGTGGCAACTTGAGTTATCATACATTCACACTCAACAACTCAGAACAGGATGCCTGCTCGCTCATTCAGACAACAGGTGAAGCGCATTGTACTGCGCAAGGAACGAGAAGTCATTGCAGATACCATCACAAGGATGCGCGACACCGGACGGCGCAATGCGGTATCTATGCCCGTTCTGCATCGCCAGTATTTGCAACTGACATAGAACGTCAAACTGGAATATACACCTGGGAGGCTATCATGAGTCAACTGCCCGAAGCGTACCGTACCTTTTTGCAAGACTACCCAACGGTAGCCGGCGTGTACGAACAACTGGGTGCAGCAGCAGCCGAGGCCGGCCCACTCGACGCCAAAACCCGCGAACTGGTTAAACTGGCAATGGCAGCCGCTCTCGGCTCAGAGGGTGCCGTCCATTCCCACGTGCATCGTGCGCTGGCAGCAGGCGCAACTGCGGCAGAGATTGAACA
>NZ_JANSJA010000102.1:0-1117 GCF_047462335.1 Synechococcus sp. H60.1 | reverse complement strand
GTTGCAGCAGGCGTTGGCGGCGCGTGGGGTGCTGCTGTCGCTGTCGGGCACGCGCTTGCGCGCCGTGACGCACTACCACATCACTCGCGCAGATATCGAGCAGGCGTTGGCGGTCATCCGAGAGACTTTGGCAGGCTGAAGCGCGACGCTGGACGGCAGGTAGAATCGGCTGGAGGCGCGCACCATGTGGGTACGACGCCGAGCCAACATCAGTCGGCATGAGACGGTTCACACTGTGCTGGGGGTACGATTCGACTTCGGCGCACCTTCACGCACGCCGTGTGCGGAAAATGGGCTGTCGCTACTTGCTCGGTTAGGGCGAGGTGCGGCAGACCCCCACTGGCAGGCGCACACCTACTTTCTGATCGCTAACTCCGAGTTCCTATATGCAATCTGGAACCCAGCCTCCCAGTATGAGATTGTGGATTCGCGCCTCTCGCGCCACTGGGTGTGGGCGCAGGAAACGGATGGGGTTGTGGTGCTCTCGCATCCGATTATTGCCATAGAAGGCGTCGTGGACGATCTCTGGTGGGGGGATATAGACTTGTGGGACGAGGCGATGGAGGCAAAACTCGAAAAGTATCGGTCTGCCTTGTGGACGCTTCTGAACGAGTTTGGCGTGCTGCCGAGCGAGCGGGCGGTTCTTGGCTGCACGGAAGCCGATGAATGGTTGTCGCGCCTGCGCGACTGTCTGGCTTTGGAGGACGCCTCCCAGCGGCGGGACTGCATCCGCCAGTGGTCGCTGAAGGTTCCACTACCCGACACATACGCCTTTATGGAGTTCTCGGAGCGGCTCAAGTGGTCGCTGGTGGAGTATGCGTTGGGGCTGCACGCTCAAGGCGCGTTGGAAGATGAGGGCGCGCGGCAGCAAGTATTGGCGTGGCTGGAGGGCGTCCAGCCGTTTCTGGGCGAGACACTTCGCGTGCCGCGTCTGCTGTGAATCCTCTGCGACGCCATCCTACGGGTTCAAAACCCCAGCGGCAGCCCGCCGCCGAGACTTTGAATGAGTTCCGTGCCCTGCTTGCCGATGGCGAAATCCTTGCGGATGCCGTACTGCTCGCACACGCGGGTCAGCTCCTCGTCGGCGCGGGCGAAGCGGGCGTCCAGCCCGCTCTGC
>NZ_JANSJA010000101.1:0-1117 GCF_047462335.1 Synechococcus sp. H60.1 | reverse complement strand
CGCCGCCAACCCCCCCCCGCGGGCTCGGCCGCCGCCCACGCGCCGGGCAGCCCAGGAACGGTTTCGTTGCTGGCGACGGTGCTGGCATACGAGATTCAGTGCCGCCTGTGCGATTCGGCGAGCCTGCGGGCGCGCGGCTGGGATCATGTGAACTACGGGCTGTTCTCGGCGTCGGCGGCGGCGAGCCGACTGATGGGGCTGGACGCGACCGCCACGCGCCACGCGATGAGCATCGCAGGCGTGTCGGGGCTGGCGATGCGCCAGACGCGCGTCGGCGAAATCTCCGCATGGAAAGGATGCGCCTTCGCCAACTCCAGCCGACACGCCGTGTTCGCCAGCTGGCTCGCCAAACATGGGCTGACGGGACCCTCCGAAATCTTCGAGGGCAGGATGGGCTTCATGAAGCAGGTGTCGGGCGAGTTCACGGTCGGCGCGCTCGGCGGCGAGGATGGGCGCGGGTTCATGATCAACGAGACCTACATCAAGTATTACCCTGTGGAGTACCACGCGCAGAGCGCGGTATGGGCGGCGCTGGCGCTGCGCGAGCAAATCAGCGGCGACATCCGCCAGATTGAGCGCATCGAGATCGACACCTTCGAGGCGTGCTACTCGATTATCGGCAGCGAGCCTGAGAAGTGGCGACCGCAGAGCCGCGAGACCGCCGACCACAGCCTGCCCTACATCGTCGGGGCGACACTGATGGACGGCAAGGTGGACTTGGACACCTTCGACGAGGCGCGCTACACCGACCCTGCGCTGCTGGAGCTGGTGAGCCGCATCACGGTGCGCCATAACCCCGAAATGGACGCCCGCTACCCCGAAGGCATCCCGAACCGCATCACGCTGCACCTCAAGGACGGGCGCACGCTGACCGAAGAGAACACCTTCCCGCGCGGGCACGCCCGCAACCCCATGAGCGACGAGGAGGTCGAAGCGAAGTTCTATGTGCTGACCGAGTGGGCGCTGCCCCGCGCACGGCAGGACGAGGTGCTGCAGTTCGTCTGGAATCTGGACGCGCAGCCGACCATCGCCCCGCTAATGGAGCTGCTGCGGGTGGAGTGATAAGTGTCTTTGCGTTGGTTTTTCAACATGCCCCCCTCCCAACCTCCCCCGTGGA
>NZ_JANSJA010000100.1:0-1117 GCF_047462335.1 Synechococcus sp. H60.1 | reverse complement strand
TCTCCCGCAGAGCGTCAGCAACTTGAGAAAGATATTGCCACTCTGGAAGGTCAAGATTGGGACTTCAAGTCTCTGGAGCAGGAACTCAATCGATGGGTCTCTCAACGCAACCTCATCCTGCAAAAAGACCAAGAAACAGGGTTTTACCTGGCGGTTTCACAAAGACTTGTGAAGAGTTCCTTCTACGGCGGGCGACTTGCTGTGGCACAGCAATTGCGCTCTTCACTTGACCAGTCTCGCGCAATTGCCCTTCACGAACAGCCTGCACCGCTGCGCACGATGCTTGAACAACTCACAATGCAGGGAGAGACTTATCCGATGGCATTTTTCAAGATAACAGAGACTTTGCCAGCACCCAAGTTCCTAATGCCTGGCGCTCTCGTGTATGCGGAAGTGCCTGTTAACGAAGAGCAGACTATACAAGTAAACACAGAAATCCTCTTCTCCAACCCTAATTCATGGGGCGGGATGAGCGAATATCTGCAGAACTTGCCTCAACAGAAGCAATCATCAGAAAAAAACGCGCCAGAGCCTATGATGATTTTATATAGTAAGTTTGCTCCTCTTCGGATTGACATGCTTCAAAAGGCTCTGGAGAAACTCATCGCCTTGTGGACAACTCTGCAGGAACAGATGCGCGAGCAGTATGCAAAGGAGATAGAAAGCCTACGCACAGAGTTGAAGCGAATGGCTGAAGAGCAGACGGGGCTTCCGATGGACACACCGCTGGACTGGAACATCCTACCACAAGAGATGAAGCAGCGGATTATCGATACGCTCCGCATGTCGGGACTTGACGTCTCCGAGGCGAGCTTGGCTGACAAGAGCGTCAAGTTCTCCATCTCGTTGCGTTTGCATACTGCCCGCGTTTATCCCGACGCTATAATGGTATACTCCACTCCCTTTGGCGAAGACTACGGAGCTATCCATGCGCGCCGCTACCCTCGGTCGGGTAATTAGTTTCTACACGCAGTTAGAGTGGCAGGAACGCACTGCAATCGCCCAAATCGCCGCCTGGCAAGCCGCGCACGAGTACCAGCCCGACCGAGGCGTGTCGCTGCCGACCTATGCAACCCTGCGCGCGGAGTGGGCGATTTTAGACGAGTGGAAGCGTCTG
>NZ_JANSJA010000099.1:12521-36401 GCF_047462335.1 Synechococcus sp. H60.1 | reverse complement strand
GCAAAAGCAAGAGTGCAATCTAGGCAAGAGCAACAACCAAAACTTTGTCTTCATTTCCACCGAGCGGTTGAAGGAGCGCATGGAGGAGCTATGTCAACACTACGGCATTGAGTTTATCGAGGTGGATGAGGCGTACAGTTCCCAAGCCAGCTCCTTGGATGGGGATGAGCTACCCAACTACGGTGAAAAACCCGACCGGTGGCAACCTTCTGGGAAGCGGGTAAAGCGGGGGCTGTACCAAACGGCAAGAGGGTGGTTGGTGAATGCGGATGCCAATGCTGCCGCTAACCTGCTGAGGAAGGTAAGCAGAACCTTGGGGCTTTGTCTCAAGGGACTGTCTAGGGGCGTCTTGACAGCGCCTTTGCGAGTCCGTCTGTGGACTGTGTAAGAATCCCCCGACTTTAGTCGGGGGGAGTGTCAACAGTTGACGACAGCCGCAAAAGGAGAGGGCAGTTGCCGGGCGCCAACCCCAACAACCACCCTCCTAAGCCAATCAATCCAGCAATGGGAGGGGATCCCTAGGCAGTCTTCGGGCTGGGCAACCCGATCTTCTCCGGGATGGGCACATATTCTGCCACAATGGCCCGAAACTCGTCCCCATCTAGGGTTTCCCGTTCCACCAAGGTGTCGGCCAGGCGATCCAGCAGAGCACGGTGCTCCAGCAAGATTTGCTTGGCTTTCTGGTAGCAGCTCTCCAGGATTTGCCGCACTTGTCGGTCGATCTTGGCGGCCACATCTTCGGAGTACTCGACGCGGTTCATCCAGCCACCGCCCAAAAAGACTTCGTTGTTGGGCGGATCCCACATCAGCGGCCCCAACTCGGACATCCCAAAGCGGGTCACCATCTGCCGCACCAGGTTGGTGTTTTGCTGCAGGTCGTTGCTAGCCCCCGTCGTCACTTCCGAGTAGCCGAAGACAATCTCCTCAGCTGCCCGACCACCAAAACCGACCACCACCCGATCCAAGAGCCAGGCGCGGCTGTACATGCCGGAGTCGATCTGCTCCTCGTTGGGCAGTTGCTGGGCAAAGCCGCCGGCACCCCCGGAACGGGGGATAATGGTCACCTTGTTCAAGGGATCCGCGTGGGGCAAGAGGGTCATGAGCAGGGCGTGGCCGCACTCGTGGTAGGCGATCAGGCGCTTGCTCTTCCCGTCCAACAACGGCGGCTTGGTCAGGCCAATGGTGATGCGATCGATGGCGTCGTCGATGTCCTGGTTGGTGATGGCCTTGTGCTGACGGCGAGCCGCCAGGATGGCCGCCTCGTTGAGCAGGTTGGCCAGATCAGCGCCGGCAAAGCCAGGAGTGCGGCGGGCAATGGCCTCCAGGCTGACCTCCTCCGCCAGCTTCTTGTTGCGGGCATGGACGCGCAAGATCTCGTAACGCCCCTTGAAGCTGGGCCGATCCACCGTAATCTGGCGATCGAAGCGCCCTGGCCGTAGGAGCGCCGCATCCAGCACATCCGGGCGGTTGGTTGCAGCAATAACAATTACGCCCGAGTTGCCTTCAAACCCATCCATTTCCGTCAGCAACTGGTTTAGGGTTTGCTCGCGCTCATCGTTGCCGCCGCCGATGCCAGCCCCCCGCTGCCGACCCACGGCGTCGATCTCGTCGATGAAGACGATGCAGGGAGCATTCTCCTTGGCCTTCTTGAAGAGATCCCGCACTCGCGAGGCTCCTACGCCAACGAACATCTCCACGAACTCGGAGCCGGAGAGGCTGAAAAAGGGCACTCCCGCCTCACCGGCAATGGCTTTGGCCAGGAGGGTCTTACCCGTCCCAGGCGGCCCCACCAACAGCACGCCTTTGGGGATCTTGGCCCCTACGGCAGTGAAGCGCTCCGGCTTCTTCAGGAAGGTAACCACCTCTTGCAGCTCTTCTTTGGCCTCCTCGATCCCGGCTACATCGTCGAACTTGACGCCGGTTTTGGCTTCCATCTGGAAGCGGGCCCGCGACTTGCCGAAGTTCATCGCTTGTCCAGGGCCGCCTGCTGCTCCGCCCGCGCGGCGCAGGAACAAGAACAACCCCCCCAGCAGCAGCACCGGGATGACCAGGTTGCCCAAGATCGCCCAGAAGGCGCTGCCATCGCGGGTAGGCACTACGGCCACCTCGATCCCCTGCTCGGTGAGGCGGTCCACCAGTTGCGGCACAGTGTTGGGTAGCAGGTTAACCCGGTAGCGGGTAGAACGCTGCGTTTGGGGGTCGACAGCCGTAACTTCGGCTACCAGGTTGTTATCGAGGAGGCGCACATCGGTAACTCGCCCCTCCTCGACGTAGCGCAAGAAGCGGTCGTAGGTGAGGGCAGAGGCCAGAGCGGCGTAGGCAGGTGGTGGCTGCAGCACCAGGCCGGATCCCTGCCAGAGACAAAAGCCCAGCACGAAGGCAATTAGCCAGCGCTGGGGGGATAGAGGCTTGTTCATAGAGAAGAGGAACACCCGGTTATTAAAAGTCCTTCAACAAACTTAACCTGTCGCTCCCCCAAGATACAACCCTGCCGCAGCCTTGATAAAATGCTCGCAGCCGCAGTGAACGACTCCCGACACTCATCTTCGTTGAGCAAACACAACATGGCTGACGCCACGCTGCGCGCACCGATAGCGTACGGCCTTCCCGCTTCCCAGACTTGTTGGTACAGAGGTCTCAGCGTGCTGCTACCGTGTGACCTACGGCGGGAAACTCTCCAGAGATTTAACTTGTTCGCCTCACTTGTAACATGAACGGCTTTTATCCCGACACTGATTGGCTCTTGAGTCAACACAATTCACCCATACAGTGCGGGGCTTCCCGCCAATGAAGCTAAAGAACTCTCCTCCAATCCGATGGTCTAACCGCAGCCCTGTCCATCTAGCTTTGACACTTTTAAGTTTCCGGGCAAGCTGCTTGGACGCGGATCCCAGATTTTTGTAACCCAGGCGGCTCAGCCATGTCTTTTTCCTCAAGTGCCAGATCGGATCCCTGCTGCTTGGAAGCGGCTGCCAGTGCCGAGGCACCGCTTTGCGACCGCTCGTTGTGGGGGCTGGATCCCCAGGCCATTTTTTTGAATCACGGCTCTTTCGGTGCGACCCCGAAAAAGGTGTTGCAGGCCCAAAGTGCTTGGCAAGAACGCCTAGAGGCCCAGCCGGTGCAGTTTATGGGGGAAGAGCTGCCGCGGGCTTTGCGGGCGGCGGCGGCAGAGCTGGCCCAGTTTGTCGGGGCCGAACCGGAAAATCTCGTGTTTGTGGAAAATGCCACTGGCGGCATCAACACGGTGTTGCGCTCGCTGTCGTTTCGGCCAGGGGATCAGATTGCCTGTACCAACCATGGCTACGGGGCTGTCCGCCAGGCGTTGCGCTATGTCTGTGAACGCTGGGGGGCCGTGCTGGCGGAAGCGCAGATCCCCTTCCCCATTGCGGGGCCGGAGCAGGTTCTGGCAGCATTTGCAGCCATTCTCACCCCCCAGACTCGGCTGGCGGTGGTGGATCACCTCACCTCGCCCACGGCCCTGATCTACCCCTTGGCGGAGCTTGTTGGCCTCTGTCGGCAGCGCGGGATCCCGGTCTTGGTGGACGGGGCCCATGCGCCGGGGGTTCTCCCGTTGGAGTTGGAAAGCCTAGGAGCCGATTGGTACACCGGCAACGCCCACAAGTGGCTGTTTGCCCCCAAAGGCTGTGCCTTTCTGTGGGTAGCCCCCCACCGCCAGGCCCAAACCCATCCCCTGGCCATCTCCCACGGCTATGGGCAAGGGTTCACAGCCGAGTTCGACTGGGTGGGCACCCGCGATCCCAGCGCTTGGCTGGCCATCTCGGCAGCCCTGGCCTTCATCCGGGAGCTGGGGGTGGAGAGGCTGCGCCGGTACAACCACACGCTGCTGCTGCAGGCGCGGCAGTTGCTCTTGGAAAAACTGGAAGGGATCCCACCCGCCCCTGAGAAGATGTTGGGCTTCATGGCGACCCTGCCCTTGCCACCCTTCTGGCAACAGTGGATCCCGGAGCTGCCCTTGGCGGAGCGGGCCCGCCGCCTGCACGACTACCTCTGGCAGATGCACCGCATCGAAGTTCCCATCATTCCCTTTGCCGGCCAGCTTTGGGTGCGCATCTCGGCCCAGGTTTACAACCATTTGGCTGAGTACGAACAGTTGGTGCTGGCCTTGCAGCGGTTGCCGAAGTGATGTGCGCCCTCACCCCCAACCCCTCTCCCAGAAGGAGAGGGGAGATGGGGTTGAGAAAGAGTTTTGCTGTTCTATCCGCCCTGGGTTTGGGCTGCCGGGAAAGTTCGGCTAGAGTCAGATCAGTAGCTGCGTTCACTTCTTGCTCGGATCCCCATGCTCTCTCCGGCTGCCACGCAAGCCCATCTAGGCCCCATCGATCTGGATCGCCTGCTCACGCCTGAGATCCAGCGGCCAGCCCGCTACTTGGGGAAAGAATTCGGCGCCGCCCACCGCCCCTGGGACTCGGCGCGGGTGCGTTGGGTGCTGAGTTACCCAGAGCTGTACGAGGTGGGGGCTTCCAACCTGGGCCACATCATTCTCTACAACATCCTCAACGCCCAGCCGGATCAGTTGTGCGACCGCACTTATCTGCCAGGCCCGGATTTGGCGGCCCGGATGCGGCAGTTCCGGATCCCGCTGTTTGCCGTAGAATCGCGCCGCCCCTTGCGCGCTTTCCATATTATCGGCTTCAGCCTGGCCTACGAGCTGGGGGGCACCAACATCTTAGAGATGCTGGATCTGGCCGGGATCCCGCTCAAATGGTGGGAACGGCAAGCCTTCACCCCGCAAGAGTGTCCCCTGATCTTTGCCGGTGGGCCGACCGCCACCTCCAACCCAGAGCCCTTTGCCGACTTTTTTGACTTCTTCGTCTTTGGGGATGGGGAAGAGGTACTGCCGGAGATCGGCCAGGTCTTGGCCGGATCCCTGCACAAGCCCCGCCGAGAAGTGCTCTTGGAATTGGCTCAGGTGCCGGGGGTGTACGTGCCCCAGTTCTACGAGGGGATCCCGCCCCGACCCATCGTGCCCGGCGTGCCGGAGCGTATTCGCCGCCGCGTAGCGCTGCCCCAACCGCAGTACTCCATTGGCCTAGTGCCGCTGGTGGCAACGGTGCACGACCGCCTGGTGATGGAAGTGCGGCGGGGCTGTACCCGCGGCTGTCGCTTTTGCCAGCCGGGCATGCTCACCCGTCCAGCCCGCGATGTGGAGCCGGAAGCAGTAGTGGAAGCGGTGGTGCAGGGCCTGCGCAAAACCGGCTACAACGAATTTTCCCTCTCCTCCCTCAGTTGCTCCGACTACCTTTCCCTGCCGGCGGTGGGGGCCGAGCTGCACAACCGTCTCCTTGGCCAGCAGGTTGCGCTCTCGCTGCCCAGCCAACGGGTGGATCGCTTCGATGGGCAAATTGCCGCCATCATGAAGGGATCCCGCCGCTCCGGTCTGACCTTTGCCCCAGAGGCGGGCACGCAACGGCTGCGGGACATCATCAACAAGGGCCTGAGCGATGCCGACCTCATCCGTGGCATCCGCACCGCCGTCCAGGAGGGCTGGGACAAAATTAAGCTTTATTTCATGATTGGCCTGCCCGGCGAGACCGACGCCGATGTCATTGGGATTGCCCGCACTGTCGAAATGCTGCAGCGAGAGTGTGCAGCCTTGGGTCACAAGAAGGTGGAGTTTACCCTCACGGTCTCCAACTTTGTCCCCAAACCCCACACGCCCTTCCAGTGGCATCGGGTAGACTACGCCGACGTGCAGCGCAAGCAGGGCCTGCTGCAAAAGGAACTGCGACGGCTGCGGAGGGTCAAGGCCCACTTCACCGATATCCGCTTCAGCATCCTGGAGGACTTTATCGGCAAGGGGGATCGCTCCCTGGGCCGCATGATCGAGCAGGCCTGGCGGGCCGGCGCTGGCCTGGACGCCTGGTGGGAAAACATCGACGCCGCCTATGCTGCCTGGGTGAAGGCCTATGGTGGCGAAGCCGTGGATCCCAGCGCCGACCCGGTTGCCCTTTGCGCCCATCTCCCCATGCGCGAGCTGGGTTTGGAGGATCCCTTGCCCTGGGATCACATCGATACCGGCATCGACAAAAAATGGCTACAGAAAGACTACCACCGCGCCCTGGAAGCCATCACGGTGGAAGATTGTTCCTTTGAGAAGTGCTCCGCCTGCGGCATCTGCGGCCCCGGCTTTGGCCACAACATCGTTATCCCGCCCCCGCCCGTCCCGCCCCTGCAAAGCCGGCCCACCCCCACCCCGGATCCTCTCGAGCCAGAGCCGCCCGCCCAGCGCTTCCGCATCACCTACGGCAAAACCGGGGATCTGCGCTGGCTGGGCCACCTGGATCTGATGCGGCTGTGGGAACGGGCCTGTCGGCGCGCCGGCTTGCCCTTGGCCTTTAGCGGCGGCTATCACCCCATGCCCCGCCTGGCCAACGCCAACGCCCTGCCCATCGGCCAGGAAGGCTATGGGGAGATCCTCGATCTGGAACTCCTGGCCCGCCCTGGGGCTCCCTTTGCCCCGGAGGAGCTGCGCGCCCTGCTTGCCGAGCAACTGCCCCCCGAAATCTCCATCCAGGCCATTCAAGAGATTGGCCTGCGGGATCCCTCAGCCACCGAAGCCGTCTATGCCGCCGAGTATCAGCTCACTGTTAGCTGCGAGTCGCCTACTGCCAATTGGCCTGCCTGGGTTACCCAGATCCTGGATGCGCGGGAAATTTGGATTGAGAAATCTTCCAAGGCGGGCAAAGCTTCCCTCTTCAATGCCCGTCCCCTGCTTTACTACCTAGAGTTCCAGGGCTTAGCCCCTGACGGCAGTGCCTGCCTCTTCTACCGCGGCAGTTGCCGCAACGACGGCGCTTACCTGCGGCCCGCCCAACTGCTGCAAATGGCCGAGGCCTTGGGCCTGCCCCGCTGGACGCTACAGATGGCCAAGCGGCTGCGACTGCTCTGGGACAACGGCACCTCCGATCCCAACTGAGGAGCGGCCCCAGGATCAACCGGACAAAAAGGAGACCAAGGCTGCTTCCCGTCCCTGTCTGGGCTGAGGGATCCGACAGGCGCTATTTCTATTGCTGGCTTCTGCCGCTGCAGGGCTTACCAGGACAACCTGGCCAAAGGCAGGGCAGGCATCTTCTGAAATGGAGACACAGAAAGATAACTTGGCAGCCCCATACTTTTACTTTAAGGTGGAGCCGAAGAGACCATGGGCAACTCTGGTTGCTCGCCAATGGTGCTTATAGAGTTAGTATACTTAGTGATGAGGCGTACTGTTTCCAGGCGAGCACCTAATCACGGTGAGAAAACCGGGCGGTGGCAAGCGCCTAGGGGATGCCAACGTCTCAGCCAACCTGAAAGGACTCTGTCCCGCTACGCGAACAGAAAAGTGAGCAGAACCTTGGAACTTTGCCCCAAGGAACTGTCTAGAGGCGGCTTGACAACGCCTTTACGAGTTCGTCTGTGGACTACGTAAGAATCCCCCACCTTCAGGCGGAGGGAGTGTCAATTCTAACTCAGTACCCAGGTCAGGTAACGGGCGCAACAGGGCCCAGCTGATAGGTGGTACAGAGAGGTGTGCCCCTTTGGCCTGTCTCTAGCATTCTATTTTCCCCTGAAAAGGTGTTTCTTTCTGCGTGCAAACTCTGTCTTTCTGTGGATCTAGGCTGGCACAATTGGGCTTCTGCCACAAACCATCATCTAATTTCTTCTGGGGTGCCTGAGGCGGAGTGGTGTCATCTTGCCTCCCGAGCCTATCCATGAATCCCCATGCAAATCCCACCCAATCCTAAGGATGCGATGAGCTTGGATTCACCTCATCGATGGTGGAGTGGAAGCCCAGCAAATCGGTCATCCTCCGTCAAAGTAGAGCTTAGGGTAATGGACAGCCCCATGATGAATCGATTTTGGCTAATTGAGCGGATCCCGACAAAAGAACAGCACCTCGCCGCAAGGAGGGTTCAATCCACAACCGCAGGCCCTGGGGGCGGGGAGGAAGGTTAATGCCCAGGCAGATTGTCATTGACGAGCAACATCGCGTCGCTGCTGTCTTCGCTGAAGACCAAGTGCAAGAGCTGATTGTTGCTAGTGGCACCCACCAGGTGGGAGATGTCTACGTCGGGATCATCGAGAACGTCCTGCCCAGCATCGACGCTGCCTTTGTCAACATCGGCTCCGGCGAACGCAACGGCTTTATTCACGTCAGCGACCTAGGCCCGCTGCGCCTTAAGCGCAACCATGCCTCCATCTCCGAGCTGGTTCTGCCCCAGCAGAAGGTGCTGGTGCAGGTGATGAAGGAGCCCACCGGCAACAAAGGGCCACGCCTCACCGGCGATCTGGCCTTTCCAGGGCGGTACTTGGTGCTGCGACCCTACGGCAAAGGGGTTCATCTGTCCCGCCGCATTGAGGATCGGGAAGAACGCAATCGCCTGAAGTCGCTGGCCATTTTGATCAAACCCCCGCAGATGGGCCTGTTGGTGCGCACCGAGGCCGAGGGGGTATCTGAAGAGGCGATGATCGAAGACCTGGAGCAATTGAAAAAGCTCTGGGAGGATATTCAACAGCAGTATCAGGCGGCACGAGGGCCAGGGCTGCTCAGCCGAGACGACGATTTTATCCAGCGGGTGCTGCGGGACGTTTACTCGGAGGATGTAAACCGCATCGTTACCGACTCTGTTGCTGGCGCAAAGCGGGTGCGCAGCTATCTGCAAGGTTGGAACAAGGGCCAGATGCCGCCCGGCGTCGTGGTCGATGCCCACCGTGATCCCACCCCCATCCTGGAGTATTTCCGGGTCAATGCAGTCATCCGGCAGGCGCTGCGACCGCGGGTGGATCTCCCCTCCGGTGGCTACATCGTCATCGAGCCCACCGAAGCCCTGACGGTGATCGATGTCAACTCCGGCTCTTTCACCCAATCGGCCACCTCTCGCGAGACAGTGCTGTGGACAAACTGTGAGGCGGCCACCGAGATTGCTCGTCAACTGAGGCTGCGCAACATTGCCGGCGTGATCGTGGTGGATTTCATCGACATGGATTCCCGCCGCGACCAGTTGCTGGTTTTGGAGCACTTCAACAAGGCCCTCGCCCACGACAAAGCCCGCCCTCAGGTGGTTCAGTTGTCGGAATTGGGGCTGGTGGAGCTCACCCGCAAACGGCAGGGGCAAAGTCTTTACGAGATCTTCGGCCACTCTTGTCCTACTTGTGAGGGGCTAGGGATCCTGGCCCGCCTGCCAGGAGCTGAGCCAGGACGGCTGTTGACGGTCGAAAGTGGCCTGCCGGTAACGTTGCCTACTGAGGGGGAGGAGGGCGAAGAGGACGGTTCCAGCCCAAGCCTGCTCCAGGAGGGCGACTCGCAGCGGACGCGTCTGCGGCTGGGGAGCGATGGGGTGTCGCGAACCGAAGGCCGTGTCTCCTTGCGCCGCTCCCGTCCCACCCCAGAACAGCGACCGGATCTGGAGGAACCACGGATTGAGGTGGGGCGCAAACGCCCCCGCGACGAGTGGGTGGATCCCCGCGTAGGCCAGCGCCCAGTTTCCCGGAGCGGGGACATTGGGGCAGAAGGGGGCAGCCTGGAGCCGCCGGGGGAAGATCTCTTGCCGCCGGCAGGGGGCGGAGCGGAGCAGAAGCGCAAAGAATCCCGGCGTCCTGACTGGGGAGAAGATGCGGAAGAGCAGGGTTCCCGCAAAGACCAGTCCGCCTCTGGGCGATCCGCTCGCGCCGGTGGGGTGGAGTTCCCAGAAAGCCGTCCAGCCCGGCAAGCCATTACTGTGGAGATGACCCCCTTGCAACAGCGGGTCTACTCAGAGTTAGGGCTGTCGCCGCTGTTGCTCCTGGATCAGCCACCGCCCTCAGGCCGCGACACAGTGGTGATGGTGGCCCTGCCGGGCACTGTAAAGATGGCCAGCCCGGAAGAGGCGGAGGCCGGTGCAACTTCTGGCAACGGCACGGCGGAGAGGTTTCCCCCTGAAGCCGCCGCTTTGCCGGAGCAGGAGCCGGTGAATACTCTTCCCCCACCAGAGCTCCCCGAGTCGGAAACTCCGCCTCTGTCATCAATGGCGGAGCCGGCGGCAACGGTGACGCCCCAGGAGGTAGTCATCGACCCGTCTCAGCAATCTCCGGCAGCCTCCAGACGACGGCGCTCCCGCAGCAGCTAGCCAGCCCGTTGAGCCCGGGAGCAAACCCCGCCGTTGGTCAGTTGGCTCAGTCTAGAGTATCGTTGACTCCAGAGCTTGGGGTATGGACAAGGCAGCGCAACCCAGCCTGAGGTGGGAGGGATCCCTGTGGCAACGAGGGATGCAGCGCGTGGCGGGGGTGGATGAGGTGGGGCGAGGGGCTCTGGCCGGGCCGGTGGTGGCAGCAGCGGTGATTTTGCCGGCCCATCTGGAGCCGGAGGCGCTGTCAGGGGTGAAGGACTGCAAACAACTGCGCCCGCCGCAGCGTGCCTACTGGGCGGAGCGGATTGCCCAAGTAGCCCTGGCCGTAGGCATTGGCAGTGCCTCTGCTGCCGAGATCGACCGGCTCAACATTCGCCAGGCCACGCTGCTGGCCATGCAACGGGCGCTGGCGCAGGTGGGGGAAGTGGAGCACATCCTGCTGGATGGGTTGCCGTTGGCAGAGCTGGGATCCCGGCAGACGGCGCTGATCAAGGGGGATCAGCTCAGCCTCTCCATCGCCGCCGCTTCTATCGTAGCCAAAGTCTGGCGGGATACCCTGATGCAGAGCTGGGATCAGCAGTACCCCGGCTACGGCTGGCGCACCAACGTCGGCTATGGCACCCAGGAGCACCGATTGGCGCTGCAGCGCTTGGGGCCGAGCCCCCAGCACCGCCGTAGCTTTGCTCCCCTGCGAGACTTGCAGGCAGGCGAAATTGGAGGGTAGGATAGGGGCTATGCACTGCCCACGTAGCTCAGCGGACTAGAGCACTGGGTTCCGGTCCCAGGGGTCGGAGGTTCGAATCCTTTCGTGGGCGTTTCTTCCAGAAGCCGACAGCGGAGGAGCACTTCTCTCAGCAGGATCTGGATCTAAGCCTTAGCTAGGGGCTTGCAGTTGGTTCCGGTAGCACATAAACGGACTCCACCTGGCCTCCTGCTGCTGGCACGGCCTGGATGGTGCCTTTTTCGATGTGATAGATGACCTTTTCTGCTTGCAACTGATTTTCCCCTTGGCGGATGGTAACCTGGCCCTCCAGCTCGATTCGCTGCTCCTGGCTGTAGTACACCGCTCTCTGGGCGCGGGCCGTGAGGCGCTCGGCAGGGAAGCTGAGGGTGACGTTGCCGGTGGCTACAAACACCCCCGTGTTGGCATTGGCCTCCTGGACATCGGCGCTAATGCTGATGGCACGCGGGCTTTGCCCCCAGGCCAGGCTGGGGATCGCCAGCAGCAGCGCCACCCCCACCGCCCAGGCCAGCCCCCTTAGCTGGCACCTGTTTCTCTGCTCAAGGTCGATCCCAACCGCCATGCGCGTCACCTCAATCAAACCACCCCACCTGCCAGTCTAGCCTGGGATCCCTGGCCCCGCTGGTGGGGCAGTGTGTTAGCTTAATCGGCGCGAAGCCCCGCACTGTATGGGTGAAGAGCCAATCAGTGTCGGGATGAAAGCCGTTCGTGCTACAAGTGGGGAGCACAAGTTAAATCTCTGGAGAGTTTCCCGCCGTGGGTTGCAGGGTGGCCGCACGCTGAGACCTCTGTACCAACAAGTCTGGGAAGCGGGAAGCCCGTACGCTATCGGTGCGCGCAGCGTGGCGTCAGCCATGTTGTGTTGACTTAACGAAGATGGGTGTCGGGAGTTGTTCACTCCTTACCATTGCCTCCCTTGGGCAAAGCTTGGGCCAGTTGCTTTTCCAACTCGCTGACCCGCTGCAGCAACTGGCGGTTGGTTTCCAGCAGCTCCCGCGCCTGGCTGCTGAGATAGGGATCCGATTCCCACCAGTTGATCCCAATCTCCTTGGCCTTGTCCACCGAAGAGATCAGCAGCCGAATGCGGACATTGAGCAGCTCCACATTGCCCACCGAAACGGTGATGTCTCCAGCAATAACAATGCCCTTATCCAGCACCCGCTCCAACACGTCGGCTAGCGAGGAGCCGTGAGTGGCCGTATTCAAGGGTTGAGAGCTAATCGGCACAGGGTTCATCGACCTCCAGAGCGCACCCACAGGCAGAAGACCTAGCCAGGCAGTTGGTCTAGCAGATAATTCAGCAACTGGGATCCCTCTTCATAGCGCTTGCCGGCCCGGGGCAACAGCACGTCGGCACACAAAGCGCGAAAGTCGGCATTGTCTTTGCTCACCGCTAGCTCGTGCTCCTTGACGATGCGCCCGATCATCAGACAACTGCGCAGGCTAGGGTGGCGGGTCAAATCCAGCTTGCGGCGAAAAGCCCGCACAATGTGCACGATCTTGAGGGCATCGGGGGCAGATAGACCAATGCGGGCAGTGAGGATCTCTTTTTCGGTCTCGATGTCCGGTTCCCCCATATCGATGGTGATCATCCGATCCAGCAGCGCATCTTGGGCCTTGTGAACCCCGGTGTATTCCTCTGGGTTAGAGGTGAAGATGGCCCGGAACTGGGGATGCACCCGCAGATACTCGGAGCGGTTGCTATCTGGCGGCAACACCAGCAGCCTCTCTTCCAAAGCGCTCAGGAGGGCGTTGTTGGCCTCAGGGCGGGAGCGGTTGAACTCGTCGTAGATGAGGGTAAAGCCCTCGCGGCAGGCCAAGGTGAGGCGGGCATCCACCCAGCGCTGCCGCACGTCTTCTTCCATTTTCACCACCGAGTGGATGAAATTATCCACCACCCGCCGATGGGTAAAGCCGGTGCGCCCGCCGATCAGGTCGGAAGAATCAAAGCGATCATCGCCGTAGATCAGCATGATGGGGCGGCCCAGCAGGCTGGCCAAATGCATCGCCAGGGTAGTCTTGCCCGTGCCCGAAGGCCCCCGCAGATGCACCGCAAAACCCGACTGCAGATAGCGCAAAGCGCGGCGGGTAATCCGCTCGATGTAAGGAGTGTTCACAAATTGGCGGGGACGCGCCTGCAGAACCGTGGCCATAGCAATACCCAACTCTCAATTGCCGTGACGCTCTTGCCTTGACTATAGCCGCAACGGTTTTCTTGCGCTCCTAGGGATTGCGCTGGGCTCAGACCACAACCGTCGCTGACACCATACGCCGCAAGGTGGCCAAGATTTCCGAGGGATCCACCCCCAGATCCACCGCAGCCCGGGCTAGCAGATCCCGCACCCGCTCCCGATCCCCGATCACCTGCAGCAAGGTTAGGTTAGGATCCTGCGCTTGCAAAGCCTCTACATACTTGCGGACGTAGGCCATGATGCGATCCGAACTTTCCTCCTGCGCCGAAGCAGGCGGAGCTGGGGAGGGTTCAGGGGGTGCCCCAGAAGGGGGGGGAGGGGCTGTGTTGTCTGAGACTGGAACTCCAAGCTCTGGTTGGGTAACCTCAGACGAAACCGTTGCTGCAGCTTTGACCGAGCTCTCAGGCGGCTTATCACCCTCTTCAGATTCCTCAAGATCTGGGACAATGGCCTGATCCCCTGGGATCCCATTCCCCCACACCTGCTCGTGCAACGCCCTGCGGAAAGCCGCCAAAGCCTGCCGCAAAGCCTCGGCCTCTGCCCGCTGTTCTTGAGCAATCTGAGCCAGCTCCTGCCGCGCCAGTTGCTGCAAAGCTTGTACCCGCTGCCGCAATTCGGCACAGAACGCCTGCCGCACTTGTCGGGTTTGGTTAGCCATGGCCTGCCGCGCCTGGGCACAGGTGCTCAGCAGGCTCTCCACCGTCGCAGCCAAGTCGGCCCGAAAAGTCCGCAGCTCCTGCTGTTGGGCCTGCGATTGGGCAGCTCGTTCTTGGGCCATGCGAGAGAGAAGCTCCGCCACTGCTTTGGCCCGCTGGGCCACAGCCTCCAGGCGAGAATGCTCGTCCAAGGCCCGCTGCGCCACCCGGCTCTGCTCCAGGTTGCGCAGTTGGCTGCGACTTTGTTCCCTCTGCTGCCGTATTGCCTCTTGTCGTTCCTGGCAACGTTGTCTCAGCTCGGCCATCAGAGCGCGGTGCTGCTCCAGGCGCTGCTGCCGGGATCCGCTTAACAAACTTTGATTTTGAGCCGCCCGTCGGCTGCGGGCCGCGGCCCACTGTTCCTGCAAACTCATGGTGTGCAATCCCCCTACGTCCTTCTCAATGCCTGGGCGAATGCAGTTCTCCGCTTTTTCCCAACTCGCTCTCCACCAGCACGGCCTGTAGCTCAACACCACCGCCCGCTTCGATCCCCGAGCCGAAGTTAAGGAAGCAAGGCAGAGACCGACAGCCGCTCCCTGCCTTGCCTTCCCGACGACCCAACCCTTCGACCCCCGCGGTGTTGAAGGCAAGGGGATCGAGTGATTGGGGCAGATTTAGACGGCAGGGGCAGCAGCGGTAGCCGTCAGGCCCACAGCCTCGGCGTATTTCAGGTAGGTTTCCACCGAAGCCACAACGACGCGCGCCTCAATGGCCAACAGCTCGATCCCCACCAGAGAAACCCGTACCCAGGCATCGACCACGATCCCTTTGTCCAAAATGCGGTCGATCACTTCGGCCAAGCTCGAAGAAGAGTTCACTTTCTCGACTGCCATAACGATCTCTCCTGCACAGATGATGGTTGAAAAAGACAAACAATTCTGTAGCAAAACAGCAGGCAACAAGGATCCCAAGCTGGGATTTGCCTTCCCCAGGGCGACAAGCGCACTTTCTGTCGCCCCAGCCCTATTCTGCTAACTTTTTTCGGGGAGAACACCCGTGGATTCGCTTAAAAAATACGGCAGGTCAACAAGACTTACCGTCTTTTCCAAGCGCCATCCCCCCTACATAGTACCCGCCGAAAGAAAAAGTGGGTCAGGGGGTAAGAGTGTTTTTGGATCCCGGCTATGGAGATTGTCCAGCCAAGGTGCGGGCCAGCAGGGATCCCCTATACTGAGAGCAGTGCGCTTTCTGTCCTTTCGCTGGCCAAGAGGGCTGCCGTGACCGAGTTCAACACTGGGATCCCAAGTGTGCGCCGCCTGCAGAAGGTGATCCGGGAGCGGGAAATCTTGGAAGTTAAGCTCAACACAGGAGATGTCTTCGTCGGCCAGTTGCGCTGGCAGGATCCCGACTGCCTCTGTTTGGCAGACGCAGAGGGACAAGAATCGCTGCTGTGGCGCTCGGCCATCGCCTTTGTCAAAGTCAGGCCCCCCGCCTAAGCCCAAACCCCTGCAGCCTCTTCGTCACATCTGCTTCCTGGCGGTGGCGCTCTCTCTGTTGCACCCATCGACGGCTGTGGCCAAAGCCCGCGGCGAAGAGGTTATGATTCAGCTAGAAGTGTACTGTACAAGAAAAAAACTACCACCCTCCCCACTGCTATGACAACGGGTCTCATTGAGCTGAGCCTGCAGCCTGCTGCCCAACGGCACAATCACTACAGCCGCGAAGACTTTTTTCGCTTCGACCTTGCCCAGGGATCCCTGGTGGACTGGACGGGCACCCGCAATGTCTTGGTGAGCGAGGATTTTATCCTGGGCCTACAGCAGGGCTTAGAAGAAGAAGTGGGGGATGCCTCTGCCTCGTTGATGTACACCATTGGCCGCGAGTGGGGGCGCAACGATGCCATCCACTTCTCCCACTGGTTCGAGGAGGAGTATCGGCGCAAGCCGAAGCAGAGCCACCTGATGTTTCTTTTGGAAACCTGGTGGTGGCCTTTGACCTCGCAAGGCTGGGGGCGCTGGGAGGTGGAGACTGAGGGCCGGCGGCAGGGATTTATTTTCATTAATCTGTTCGACTCCGCCGTGGCCCGCACCCTGGGGGACGTGGGTAAACCTGTTTGCCACCTCTACGCCGGCTTATTTGCCGGGTTTTTCAGCGCCATGGTGGAACGACAGCTCAACTGCATCGAGATCCAGTGCTATTCCATGGGGGAAAGCTACTGCAAGTTTTTGCTGGGTAGTAAAGATCGCATCGATGCGGCTGCCTTTTGGCTCAACGAAGGGGCCACTGCCGGCGAAATTGCCCAAAAGCTGCGCTCTGGGCAAGGAGTGACCAAGTCATGACGGCAGAGGTTTTTCTGGAAGAGTCGGTGCAGAGCTTTTTTGCCCGCCTGAATTGGGATAACCGCCCTCTGCAAGACCCCTCCCTGCCCATGCCTTTTGTACGAGTGCAAGAGCACTTCGGCTCCATCCCCTGGGCGGGGGATCCCCTGGCCTTGGCGGCCCGTTCTATGGGATCCCTGGCGGCAGCGCCGCCGCAGGCTGAAGAGGAACAGATCACTTTGGCCGATTTATTCAGCCTGTTCTGAACTCCGACACCCGCTAAGCACCGACCAACACTTGGGAGAAGTGAGATGGTGAGCCCACTGGAGCAGATGCTAATTGAGGCAGAGGCCCGCTACCTCACACCGGAGCAACTGGAGCAGCTCAAGGCCTATGTACTGGGCTGGCCCAAAAGGCTGCACGTGTACCGGGCCGTACGGGAGCGGGAGAGCCAGATGGTAAGCCGCACCCTAAACACCCTTCAAAAGGAGATGCCCAACCTTTCCTCTCAGGTAGTGGATCTCTGCCAGCGGCACCTGCTCCTGTTGCTGCGTTACAGCGCCCTGGCCATGTTGCTCCAGGACGAGAACTTGTTGAAGGAGCGGCTGATCGAGTGGATGGAGGAAGAGGTGCGCCTGTACAAGCTGCAAAGCGCCTACGAGGTTGCTTATCGGATTTGTCAGCAAGAGCTAAGGGATCATCTGGCCCCTGGAGAGCTAGAGTTTATTCGCCCCTTGATTACCCAGGCGCAAGCAGCTTTGCTCTCTTTGGACGGACTCAGATCAACTGAGTAGAGGTCTCTCCTGCTGAGTTTCCCAATTACGCTGCCCTACTTGATAGCCCAGGGATCTTTGACATATGGCCGGCACCACCGCTATCCCCAATGGCTCCACCAGCTTCGACCCCTATACGCCTGTTTTGGGCAACTACTACGCGCCCAGCGCCTATCTGCAAGGCGATCTGGAGTCCGGTTTGCTGGCAAGTCGCCACGGTGACCGGCTCTTGGCCCTTCCAGAAGCATTGCTACGGGGCATCTACACCGGCTTGGAATATGAGACAGGGCAAGCCGCCCGCCTGGTATTGCGCAACTGTGGCCGTATGTGGGGCAAAGAGTTTTTCCGCCGCTTTGCCCAGGAGCTCTCTGACTACTACCAGAAGCCTTTGTCCGAGCTGGAGATGGGGCTCTTTTTACAAAATCTCAAACAAGCCTGGAAAACCCACGGCTGGGGGCTGATCGACATCGACTGGACTTACAAAAATCAGGGGGTGCTGGTGGTGTCAATCCGCAACTCTCCCTTTGCCGCTGCCACACCCCCTCACTTCAAGCGCCCGATGGGCTTTTTGGAGGCAGGGCTGTTGGCCACCTGGTTTAGCCAGTTGACTGGCCAGGATCTGGCCTGTGTGCAAACCACCAGCGAGGCTTTGGGAGCGAAGAGCAACTTGTTTATCTTGACCGCTGCCGCCCGCCTCAAGGAAGGAGAGGCCTGGGTGGACTCCGGCCTCAGCCACGACCAGATCCTGGAGAAGTTGTTACAGCGCGCCCCGTAACCCGATCCAGCAGCGGGATAGGATCCCTTCGAGACAAGTCTGTATAATTCTCTGGGAGCAAGACGAGCTCAAGCGCGTGAGGGTGTAGCCATTGGGGTGGCGGGTCAGAGCAATCCGAGGGGCCATCACCGTTCCGGCCAACACTGCCGAGGCCATTGGTGCGGCGGTGAACGAGCTACTGGACGCCCTGGAACATCGTAACGCCATCAATCCGGCGGAGTTGGTGAGCGTCATTTTCTCCGTCACCCCCGATCTAAACGCGGCCTTTCCCGCCCAATTTGCCCGCCGCCGCCCCGGCTGGGAGTTGGTGCCTCTGTTGGACGTGCAACAGATGGACGTCAACGGCGCTCTGCCCCGTTGTATCCGCGTTTTGATCCAACTGAATACCCCGCTGGCTCAAGCTGAGATGCACCACGTCTATCTGCGAGGTGCCCGCGAGCTACGGCCCGATCTCAGCCCAGTCTAGGAAGATAGCTTCTCCCGCAAGCGAGCTTCCCACTGCTGCAGTTGCTCTTGGCGGGCAGCCACCTCGGCTTCGCGACGACTCAGCTCTTGGCTTTGCCGGGTTAAAGATTGGCGCCAGCTTTCGATCTCCGCCAAGTCGGCTAGGCTGCAGGCCTGCGAGAGGCTGTGCAACATCTCCACCAACTTCATCGCCGCCTCTTCCACCCGCTGCACCTGCCGATTTTCCGCAAGCTCAACCAGCAGCAATACCCCCACGTTGTAGGAGGCTGCCTCCTTGGAGGTAACCCGTTCCGGCTGGCGCAGCGGCGTCCAAACTCCACCCTCGGCTTGCTGCGCCAAGAGCTGCAGCTCCGCCTGGCCAAAAAGACTTTTCTTGTCTACCCGCGCCAGATACAGCATGAAGCCTACTGGAATGTACAGGCCATCCTAGCACCGATCCCCTTCCTTTGAGGGATCCTGCCCTAAAACCGGGAGGGTTGTCCCCGGGAGGATTGATGTTAGGATCGGCTGTGAAATGGGCAAGGCCTGACGCCTTCCTGTTTTCATCAGTTTAGGGATCCCTGGCATGTTTCTCACCCAAAGCCCCTATTTTTTGATGGCAGCGCTGGTGGCGATTGCTAGTGGGGCCATCTTTGCCGTTCGCTTTATCAAGCGCGAGGCCTCCGCAGAGTCGGATGTGATTTTCGCAACGATGGGCCTGATCTATTCCGTCTGTCTGCTCTTGGAAGGTCAGCGCCTGATCCCGTTGCTGTTTTTTGCCCAGGTGCTGTTGGCGGTAGTGGCCGGCTGGTTTGCCCTCGAAACTTTCCGATTGCGGATCCTCCTGAACGAAAAGGTACGGCAGGTAGGCGGGCTTCGTCCGGACGTGCGGGGCCGGGGCTTCAGCCGCACCTATCCACCGGATGGCTATCCACAGGCGCGCAGCGTTTCCACGCGGGCTAGCGGATCCCGCATTCGCGACACTTCCTCCGCCAGTCGCTCCATTCCTGAACGTAGCGAGGAGCCAGCTCGTCGCCCGCGGCCCCAACTGACCAGCGATACCCGGGTGCGCCCGCGCCGTCGCCCGGAAGCGGAGGAGTATTACGACGAGCCAGAGACCCGCTCCCGTCGAGACGCCGAGTACGATGAGCAGGCTCCCCCTCGCCGCCCGGCTGCCGAGGACTATCCCGAGGATGCGCAGGAAGAACGGGGCACAGTCACCCGCCGCCGTCCCCCTCGTCTGCCTCAAGACCAGGAGGAGGGCTATGCCGATGAAAAACCTCGTCGCTCCTCCCGCCGCGTTGTCGAGGTAGAATCGGTGGAAGTGCAAGAGGCGGAGCCAGACGAGTACGAAGATGATTTGTTCTGACCTCACCCTCAAGCCGTTCTAGCCTAAGGGCGACTCCCAACTGCTTTCCTCCCGGAGAGATCTTAAGCCGGTTGGAGAGGGCTGTAGCTGTCCTTATCCATCGATCCTCAACCGGTGTTGCGCATACCAGCAGCGATGCCGTTGATGGTGAGCAGAGCTCCCCGCAGCAGTTCGGCGCGGTTGTACTGGGTGTTGTGAAGGTGGGACTTTTGCTTACCACGCAGGCGCTTGAGGAGCGAGACCTGAATAAACCCGAGAGGCACGATTGAACGGTTGCGCAGTTGCACCGAGCGCTTCAGGTAGGGGTCGTTCTCCAACAGCTCCTTGTGCCCTGTAATTTTCAAAACCATCTCGCGGGTGCGGTACATTTCTTGGGCAATGCACTCGAATAGCTCCATCGCCCGCGCCAGGCGCTCGGGGGAGCTCATCTCTCGCACGTAATGGCGGGCAATTTGCAAATCCGCCTTGGCCAGGGTCATCTCCACTTTGGAGATCACCATGCGGAAGAAGGGCCACTCGCGGTAGAGATGCTGCAGGTGGTTGAGGTTGTGCTCGCCTTTAGCCGCGTATTCCTCCAGAGCGGTGCCCACTCCATACCAGGCGGGCAAGAGAAAACGGCTTTGCGTCCAACTGAATACCCAGGGAATGGCCCGCAGGGATCCGATATCTTTCGAGTTGCCGCTGCGGCGGGCAGGGCGGGAGCTGATCTGCAGTTGGCCAATTTCTTCAATGGGGGTGACCTCGTGGAAAAACTCCACAAAGCCCTCCTGCTCATAGACCAGGTTGCGGTACACCTGGCGAGAGCGCTCTGCCAGCGATTCCATCAGGCGCGACCACTCGTGCAGGTCATTGGGGTAGGTGCGCAGCAGGCTTGCCTGAATGACGGCGCTGGTAACAGTTTCCAGGTTAAAAATGGCCAGATCCTGGAGAGAATACTTGGAGGCCAACACCTCTCCCTGCTCAGTAATCTTGATGCGGCCCCCCACGCTGCGTCCCGGCTGGGCCAAAATTGCCTCGTAGGCTGGCCCTCCCCCGCGCCCCACCGAGCCACCCCGGCCATGGAAGATCTGCAACTTCACACCATAGGACTCGGCCACTGCCTGCAGCCGCTGCTGGGCTTTGTAGATCTCCCAGTTGCTGCTTAGAAAGCCAGCATCCTTGTTGCTATCCGAGTAGCCCAGCATCACCTCTTGTAGGTTTTCCTGCTGGGCCAAGTACTGGCGATAGAAAGGAATCTCCAACAACTGCCGCAGCACCTCTGGTGCCTGCTTGAGGTCTTCAACGGTCTCAAACAGCGGCACCACCGCCAGGGATCCCCGCCCGCTGATGGGATCATAAAGGCCCACCTCCTTGGCCAGCAGCAGCACCTCTAGCAGATCGCTCAGCTGGCGGCTCATGCTGATTACATAGGTTTGGCACATGGCCGGTCCAAACTCCTGCTGCAGCCGGCGCAGGGTGCGAAAGGTGGCAATCAGCTCTGCCGCCTTATCGGAAAAGGGAGCTTCTAGAGGGATGAGGGGCCGGCGGGTTTGCAGCTCCCGCAGGAGAAAAGCCGTTTTTTCCGCCTCCGTCATCTCGCTGTAGGGCCGCGGCAAGATCCGCAGGTACTCGAAGATCTCGGTGAGAGCGGCCTCGTGGTAGCTGCTGTCTTGGCGGATATCCAGGTGGGCCAGATGGAAGCCAAAGACCTGCACCTGGTGAATGAGGTGATCCAACTGGCGGCAGGAGAGGCCACTGTTTTTCAAGCTGCTCTGAATAAGCTGCAAGTCGGCCAGAAATTCTTCCGCATTGGCGTAGGCGTTGTCCACGGGGGGAGGAGCGGGCAGATAGGCGGAGTCAGCCAAATTGCGGTTGCGCTCCCGCGTCAACTCCAGCCGCCGCTGGATATAGCTGAGTTTGAGCCGGTAGGGCTCCTGGCGATATTGCAGCGAAAAGGACTCGTAAACCTCCGGCATGAGGCGACGATCCTGCTCAAGGGCATCCAGCAACTGGCTGTCCACATCCCCCCAGTGCAAAGAGACGCTCAAGGTTTTGGTGAGCGCCTTCACCGACTCGATGTACTTGCCCAAAATTAGGTTGCGCTGGTAGCGGGCCGTTTGCCAGGTAACGTCGGCAGTGACGGAAGGGTTGCCGTCCCGATCCCCGCCTACCCACGAGCCGAAGTTGCAAAATCCTGCTGGCGGTGGCTCGACGCTGGGAAAGGACTTTTTCAGGCTGCGGCTGAGGTATTCGTGCAGCAGGGGGATAGCCTGAAACAGTACCTCTTCAAAATAGTGCAAGGTGTAATCGACTTCGTTGAGTACTGTTGGCTTGGCCTGATGCAATTCGTCGGTGCGCCACCAGAGCAGAACTTCCTCCGCCAGTTGTTCTCTCAACATCTGGGCCTGCAGAGGGTGGGATTGCTCTGCCCAGTCCAGTTGGCTGAGCAGGCGGGAGAAGGCCCGTTGCTTTTCGCGGATAGTGTGGCGGACAATCTCGGTGGGGTGGGCGGTGAACACCAGGCGGATGTGCAGCCGCTCCAGCAGCCGGCGCAGCAGTCCCGGCGGCACCCCCTGAACTCGCAGGTAAGGGAACAGACGTTCAAATTTTTCATTTTCCCGCACGGTGCGCTGCTGGCTGTCCACCATGCGCATATCTGAGTCTTCTGCCCGTTCGTAATGCTGTTCAACGATGTTGATCAACTGAAAGAACAAGGCGAAGGCGCGGGCCGTTTGAATGGCTGCATCGAGGCTGAGATGCTCGACAATTTGTAGTACTTCCGGGATGGGGTACTCCAAGGCCTGCCCTTCAGGGGAACACATGGAGCGCAGCCGCCGCAGCAGATCCACCAAAGGCTGCCCGCACTCCTGCAGGATTACGGATTCCCAAAGTTCTTCCACCAGTTGCAGGCGGCGATTCAACAGGTTGTTCCTGCGGTCAAGCACTTCATCTGTGGGGAGGGCACAGGCCAAGGGATCCCGTTCCGCCAGTAGAGGGGCCTCCTTCCGGCCATTGGCAGAACCCACTGCCCGCTCTGCACTCGTCAGGTGGGAGGAAGAGGTCATGAAGGCAGCTCCTAGAACAACCATCCCAATATTAGAGCCTGTTCGCTGGAAGCGCAGATGTAGCTAGCATCACCCTTGGAGGAGAGCTTTCTTGGCACCCTGGCCACCTCTCCCCCTGCTCCTCCATGCCTAGGGATCCCTGGATGGCCGGTTAGAGACGGCTGCGAATCACAAACGAGTAGTTGCTGCCGGGTTCCAACAGATAGTCAGATTTTTCCAAAAAGCGGCTCAAGGGCTCGCAAATCAAGGCCCGTCCTACGGAGGGTTCCACCTTCAGCTCCCCAGCTCGAAAGCGCCAGCAAAAGCGCCAAACCCAACCGTTGGCGTTGACTTCCCCTTCAATAGCGCCCTCCTGCCAGGAGCGGCGGGTAATTTGTACATGGGCGGTGGTCTGCGGCAGTCGGCTCATCCAGAACCTCCCGACGGGATCTCTTGTAGGGTAGCGCGCAAACCCCTCTCCGAGAAGTCGAAGATAGGCCATGAAGGGCTAGATAGATGCTAGACGGAAAGGGATCCCGTTGGTTGGATGGTTCTCTTGCCGAGGATAACAACAAACGCCCCTGGGGGGCTGTTTCTTCAGCTCCTGAGGCCGGGAACGATTATATAGAAACTATTGAGCGGCAGTTGCCAAAGCCTTGGGAGATTTTTTCTCCGGCTTCTCAGCCGCCACCTCCGCTAGCAAAGCCCGTAAGCTGGGAAAGAGAAAGTGATTTTCTTCGACATATTGCGCACCAAACAGTCCCTTCTCCGCCCAGAAAAATCGGTCTACCGTGTGCTCGTTTCGCCGAACCAGAATCAGCGCAGGCGGCTGAATAGAGTTTTCCTGTATATACCTCCGAGCGGCGGTTACAGACTTTTCTTCGCCGCTATCTAATTTAAATTGAGGAATATGATCTAAAATTTTGCGCCCCTCCAAACGACGGCGGCTCTTACGCTTTCTTCTCCTGACCAATGTCAGCCTCCTGTAGAAGGATTACAAGACAACCGCAAAGAATATATCAGTACTACTTAAGAAAATCAATAACTTCTACCGGCCTTTGTTATCATCCTTTACAGAGATAACAAAAGACAACAGACGTCCTCCTCCACGAACAGAAAAGAGAGGCAACTCACCTCTGTCGCCCCTCCAAGAACTCTGCCGAGAAACCGCCTACTCAGTTGAAAAATAAACCTCCTCGCTCAGCAAGGGAGCGAGCCAAGAGCAGGTTAGGACAGGAGAGGCAATAGGCTATCGATGAGCTCTGAGGCCTGCGAAGAAAGTCAACTGCCAGCGCAGGAGACTCCCTTCGGATCTTGCTTCCAAGCTAGCATCGCCCAAAGGGATGCTCAACGGGACATATACTTAAACTCATATGCGGACAACCCCCCTTAGTGTGGATTAGGGTTGGTTAATGGCAACTGCGCAAACCTAGAGCAGCTCCACCAAAGGGAATACTCGCGTGGCGAGCAGCCTTTGGAGAGAGTACTACGACTGTACAACCA
>NZ_JANSJA010000099.1:0-12421 GCF_047462335.1 Synechococcus sp. H60.1 | reverse complement strand
GGGAATACTCGCGTGGCGAGCAGCCTTTGGAGAGAGTACTACGACTGTACAACCAGTTTTCTGTTTCTACAATATGTCCAGCAATATGTCCAGGATAGGTTTCCCATACTGCGTTAAACCCTTAGACGGCAGACAGACCTCTTGCTACTCTGGCTTCAGGCATGACCTGAGCCATGGGGGTTTTGGTCGGTCTCAGTCTAGGTCTAGGGAGTTTTGGGCATGAGGAAATTCGCGTTGCTGGTGAGTCTGGGATTGACTCTAGGATCCCCGCCGCTTTGGGCACAGAAGGCAACCTCGCTCCCCAGTCCTGCTGCAACTCCTTCTCCGGCTACAGGGGGGGATCCCAGCGCGCAAGCTTCCCCAACTCTAACTCCAGAGCAAGTTACCGATGCTCAGGTGGAGCAGTTGGTGCAGATTCTGTTGGAATTGGATCCTTTGATCCGGGAAGCCAGCGCTCAGTTGCGAGAGACCCAGAACGAAGAAGAGTACGAGCAGATTATGCAGCGCACGGAAACCCAAGCCAGCCGCATTGTCGAGAAGCAGGGGCTGACGGTGGCCGAATATCGCGAGCTGATGACCCTGGCCAACGAAGATCCTGTTCTGAACCAGCGAGTGCGGGCCCGCTTGCAAAAAGTGATCGAAGAAAGGGAGTCCTCTGCTTCTCCCCAGCCAGCCACCCCGACGCCTAGGCCCTAGGTTGAGCCGACTGCTGTTGGCTGGAGACAGAAAGAACCTAGGGCAACCGCGAGGTAGAACAAGTGTGGCCGGCCTCGCTGTTGAGGCAGATTTTCCCTTGCAACAAGTTCACCTGTTGTTGTACAGGGGTCAAGCTCAATCCTGTCCCTCCCTGCCGCCACAGATCCGAGCTGGGCACGCGCTAACCACTATTTGACGCTAACCTTGCAGGTACAGCGCAAGCCTTCCCGTCTTGCAAGGTAAAAAATAAAACGAGCTGCGAGGCAAATTATCAGCCTATTGGTGCAAGTTCCTTTCGGCATACAGCTCGCCAACGTAACCCCGTTAGCGGGTGGGGGGCCAAAGTTGAGGTACTGAGCAACTTTTTGGCAATCTTCCGGCTCCCGTCTCCCCAGGATGAGATCCTAGAATTGGAGTCTTCTAGGATCTTCTCTGGGACTTGAGGATGACAACTCCGCCTGAAAAGCCCGCCCCCAAAGTTCAAGCGGGATCTCTGCGAGCTGTGCTGAGCGTTGCACTGTTTCTGTTCTTACTGGCGCTGGTTTCCTACTTGAGTCTCAACTTCGTGCTGGCCTTGGTGGACAAGCTCAGCTAGCCACCCCCTGAGGCGATCCCTCGGCGCCGATCTGCCGGTAACCCTTTGTCTTCGGCAGCAGGAAAGATACAATGGATTTACACGGCTTAACACCTTTTCTCAGTTTCTACTCTCGCCATCATGAGCCCCCTCTCGTGGCTGAGACCATTTTCTTGGTTCACAGGTTCGCCGGGATCCGCTGTGCCCTATCTTGAGTCTCAACCTGCGCTGACGTTGCCCCGCCGGGATCTGGGCTGGAGGCGGTGGCTGCGCTACCTATATTTGCGCCTGTTGCGAATGCAATCCTCTCCCAAGGAGATTGCCCGCGGCCTGGCGGCGGGAGTTTTTGCGGGTTGTTTTCCCATCTTCGGCTTTCAAACCCTGGTGGCTCTGCTGTTGGCCGTTCCTTTGCGGGGCAACAAGCTGGTGGCGGCGGCAGGAACCTGGGTGAGCAACCCCCTCACCTATGTGCCGATCTATGCGTTTAACTACCGGGTGGGAGAATGGCTACTGGGATCCCGAACAGCCTTTGCCACTTCGGAACTGGTGGTAGCCCAGAACTGGATGCAGTGGGGCCTGGAGGTCTCGGGTACGCTCTTTGTCGGCTGTGCATTTGTCGGGTTTTGGGGTGCCCTCGTTAGCTACTTTCTGGGGCTGTGGCTGGTGCAGCGGATCCGCCGGCGGCGGAGAATGGGCCGGGTCTGCAATACCCTGTGAAGGGATGTAGGGCGGCTCAGAAGGCCCAACCCAAAGCTGGACTAGGCCGGGATCCCTGGCGGCTCAGACTTCAGAGATGGATCGAACTTCGGAGAACAGAAGGGTTTGACGATGGAAGACATGCGATCGCTATTAACCGATCTCAGCCGCCGCTCGCAGCGATGGGGGGAACAATTGGGATCCGCCTTGCAGACGGGCATGAGCCAGCTTACCCAAGCTCCTCAGCCGATTGTGTTGCTCTCGCCGCGGGAGCTGGAGAAGATGCGACGGGCCTGCCGCCTGGCCGCGGATCTGCTCAAGCACCTGGAGCCGATGGTGCAGCCGGGGGTTACCACCCAAGAGCTTAACGACGAGGCGGAGCGCTGGACGCGGGCCCACGGGGCCAGGAGCGCCCCTCTGGGCTACCACGGCTTTCCCAAGTCCATCTGCACCAGCGTCAACCACGTCGTCTGCCACGGCATTCCCAGCCCCAAACAGATCCTGCGGGAGGGGGACATTATCAATATTGATGTCACCCCAGTTTTGGATGGCTACCACGGCGACACTTCCAAAACGTTCTTTGTCGGGCAGCCTTCCGAGCGGGCGCGGCGTCTGGTGGAGGTGGCGGAAGAATGCCTGCGGCGAGGCATTGCCGCCGTGAGGCCAGGCGGCAGAGTTGGGGATATCGGGGCTGCCATCCAGGAGTACGCCGAGTCGCAGGGCTACAGTGTGGTGCGGGACTTTGTCGGCCACGGGGTGGGACGGCAATTCCACACGGCACCCCAGATCCCCCACTACGGCGAACGGGGGAAGGGGGAAAAGCTCCGCCCCGGCATGGTGTTCACCATCGAGCCGATGATCAACGAGGGTACCTGGGAAGTGAGGGTGCTGCCCGACAAGTGGACGGCTGTTACGGCAGATGGCAAGCTCTCCGCTCAGTTTGAACATACGGTTGCCGTTACCGAAACCGGCGTGGAGATCCTGACTCTGCCTTCTTCAAGCTCCTAAGCCCTTTATGGACAGTGTGAGCGCTGCCGATCCCCGCCTGCGTCTCTCCTCTGAGAATCTACTGCTGCTGCTGGCGGCAGCAGCGGGGTTGGGCACAGGGCTTTTGGTGGTGGGGTTTCGCTATCTCATCGGCTGGTGCCGCTATCTTTTGCAGGATACTCTCGTCGATAGCATTGTCAGGGCTGCGCAACAACACGGCCTGTTGCTGCTGGGATCCTGGGCAACCATTTTGGCGCCACTGCTGGGGGGTCTGTTGATCGGCACTCTGGGGGTGGTTCTGCCTTTCCCCAACCTCAGCCTCTCCAGTTTGGTGAGTTCCAACCGACCTCTCGCCCCTCGCCCAGAGTGGATCCCCCTTAAGCTGGTGGCTGCTGCCATCTCGTTGGGGGCGGGAGCCTCGCTTGGGCCAGAGGCCCCCAGCGTGGAAAGCGGGGCCCTGCTGGGATGTCTGCTCGGGCAAAACCTGCGCCTCTCGCGGGAGCGAGTGCAACTGTTAATGGCTGCAGGGGCAGCGGCGGGGCTGGCGGCGGGGTTTAACGCGCCGATTGCTGGGGTGTTTTTGGCGCTGGAGCTGGCCTTAGCTCGCTCCTTTACCACGTCGGCCGTCAGCGTCGTGGTGTTGGCAGCGGTGGTGTCGGCCCTGATCGCCCAGGTAGGGCTGGGGGCGCAGCCGGCCTTTCTGCTGCCGACCATTACCCAGCCGGCTTTTGTCTTACCTGCCTACGAGCTCCACAGCCTCCTGGAGGTGCCCCTCTATTTGGGTTTGGGCCTTTTGGCCAGCTTGGTCTCCATCGCCTTCGGCTACGCGCTGGAATGGGGCAAGCACCTGTTCGGTAGTGGCCTCCTGGCGGCCTGGCCGGCCTGGAGCAAGCCGATTCTGGGCGGTGGGATCCTGGGCTGTGTCGGCCTGGGGATCCCGTTGGCCCTGGGGGTGGGCTACGAGACGATTGAGTTGATTCTGCAGGCGGTGCCCTTTTCCCTCGGCCAGCTTGGCCTGCTGTTGCTAGGCAAGTTATTCCTTAGCGCAGTGAGCTTGGGCAGCGGCTTTGTCGGGGGAACCTTTGCCCCGGCTTTGTTCTTGGGGGCGGTGTTGGGGGCAGGCTACGGCCAGGTGTTGGGAAAGGCTTTGCCTGCTATTGCCCTCTCTCCCCCTGCCGCCTACGCCATGGTGGGCATGGGGGCGGTGTTGGCGGCCAGCGTGCGGGCTCCCCTAACGGCGATTTTGCTGCTGTTTGAGATGACGCGGGACTACCACATCGCCTTGCCAGTGATGGCAGCGGTGGGCTTGAGCATTTGGCTAACGGAGCAGTTGCACCCGCCGGCCATTTACCCTTCCGCCCGTCGCAGGCAGGAGCCGAAGGGCCTGACGGTTCAAGAGGTGATGGTGCCCCCTTCTCTGCTGCTGCAACAGGATACGCCCCTGCGGGAGGCCCTGGAGCGTTTGCTGCAACAAAAGTGTCACAGCGCTTTGGTGGTGGACGGGCAAGAGCGGCTGCGGGGCATTCTCACTCTGGAAGACCTCGAGCGGGCCCTGGCCCACAGGGAAGCCGGGGAATTGGCCGAACTGACGGTAGAGCAGGTCAGCCAGGCTCCTGTGCTCACTACCTTCCCCGACGAGGCCGTGGCGGTGGCCGCCGAGCCGATGTACGAATACGATTTGCGCCAGTTGCCAGTGGTCTCGCGGGAGGATCCGGAGCATGTGGTTGGCCTCCTGGATCGGGAGCGGGTGTTGCTCTCCCAAGAGATCGAATCTATGCGGCAAGTCCTTGAGCCGGAAGTTCTTGCTCCAGATGGGGGCAAAAATGGGATCCCTGCCCAGCCCACCCCCTCCTCCCCTACGCCGGCAGACTAGGGAGCAGCGCTGCCGCAGCGGGGCGGAGGGACATTCTTGACACTCCTCCACTAAAGTCGGGGGATTCTTACGCAGTCCATAAACGAACTCACAAAGGCACTGTCAAGACGCCTCTACACAGTTCCCTGCAGCAGAGCCCCAAGGTTCTGCTGGGGGAGTTAACGGGCAGAATCTCGGCAGATCTCCTGGAGCAGGTGGGCAACTGCCTTGCTGGCAGCGGGAAGAGCTGTCGCCTTCAAGTTGGCGGCCATTTGGGCAACCACCTGGGGCTGAGCCAGCCAGGCCAGCACCGTCTGCCGCAGCAAGGCTAGATTCTCCTCAGATTCTCGCATGACCACTCCCCCACCCCGTTCCACAAAGGCCAGGGCGTTGTGATACTGATGGTCTTCGGCGGCAAAAGGATAGGGGATCAAAATGGCGGGGGTGGCGGTGGCCCACAACTCTGCCAGGCTGAGGGCGCCAGCTCGGCTGATGGCAAAAGTTGCCCGCTGCAGCAGGGCCGCCACATCGGTGCGGAAAGGAAAAGCGCGGTAGCGGGGATGGGAAGGGATCCCAACCTCACTGCCGCCGGTCAAATGCACAATCCAGGCCCCTGCCTCCAACCAGGCCGGGGCACAGGCGGCCACCATGCGGTTCAGGCCCCGTGCCCCCTGGCTTCCCCCCATCACCACAATCAAAGGATCCCCCTCCGGAATTGGCAGATCCGCGGGCAAGGGCTGGGGCTGATAGAACTCCGATCGCACCGGCGTGCCCACCACGCAGGTGATCGCCCCTGGCAAATGCTCTGCCGTTTCCGCCATGCCCAGGGCCACCAGCCGACAAAATCTCCCCAGCCAGCGGGTCACCTTGCCCGGAAGGCAGTTGGACTCATGTAGCAACACCGGCACCCCCAGCGAGCGAGCCGCCAAGATGGTCGGGGCGGCGATGTAGCCGCCGGTGGTCAGTACAGCGTCAAACCGTCCTTTCCTAAGGATCCGCTGCACCTGCAGCGTTGCCCATGCCAACTGACCCAGGGATCCCAGCTTCTGCCAGGGGGATCCCTGCCAGCCGGACATGGCCACTCGGTGCAGCGGGTAGCGATCCGGCACCAGCTTCGCCTCCAGCCGCTGCGGCACCCCCAGCCACTCAATCTGCCAGGTTGGCAACTGCTCGACAACGGCCAGCGCCGGAAAGATGTGTCCTCCCGTTCCGCTGGCCGCAACCAACAGCCGCAGAGGTGAAGCTGTGTCCCTGGCGCGTGTGCTCACCCGTGTTAGGAGCCGTTGAGATCAACGTAGCGCAGGAGAGTACCCCGCTGCCCGAGGATAAACCCTTGCTCCGGGCCGAAAAACTCAATGCTGTAGAAATTGGCGGGAATGTTGCTCAATTGCTTGGCCTGCTCCCAGGTTTTGCCGCCATCGGGGCTATGGATGAGGGTAGCGCCGCCGCCTACCACCCATAAGTCGTGGTCGTTCTGGTAGGCCGCATTCAGATAGCCAAAGCTGAGGGCTCGCCCAGGGCGCAACGGCTTGGACCACTCGCCGGAGGTGAAGTCGTCCGTGAAAGCAATCTCCGCCCCTTGGTTCAATTTCCAGGCGCTGCCGTTGGGGCCAAAGCCCATGTTCTGAATGCGGCGAGAGCTTTCCCGTGGATACGGCTTCCAGGACCGACTTTCGGGGGTGTAGAGAAAGTAGAAGCTGCCCCGCGATGACACGGCCAGATACTCTCCTCCTGGGCCGCGGGCAATGTTTTTAATTGCCCCAATCGGTTCTTCTACCTGGGCATGCCAGGTCTGTCCCCCATCTTCTGTGCGGTAGATGGCCCCCACATTGGTTACCATCTCAGCAGCCCCAGGCCCCAGGGCTTGGATCAGGAGCGGCTCCCCCGGCAGTTGGTTGCTGAGGCGGATGGAAGTCCAGTCGGATCCCTCGTTGAGCGTGTGGAGGAGGATCTTCGGCTGCCCCACCACCCAGCCTTCTGCTCCAGCAAAGCTAATCGAGCTCAGGTAGGCTTCCGGCTCCAGTGCCGTCAGCTTGCGCACCTGCCAGTGGAGGCCACCATCCTGAGACTCCAACAGCGTCGCTTTATCGCCCACCAGCCAGCCATGAGAAGGGTTGGTGCCGGTGAAAGCAATGTCCAGCAGGATGTTCTGGGTGGGCACCTCGACTTGTTGCCAGGGCACCACCTTCATGTCTGGCATCCGCGCCGCCATCAGCAAGAGAGAGAAGGCAGCCAGCAGCACCAGTCTCCAGAGCTTAAGCATCTTGGCCATCACTCGACGAAGTAGAAACTCATCAAAAACAAAAATCCCAGCGCCAATCCCAAGAAGATGAGTAGGTTCTTTTGGGCAGGGGTCATTACATTGACCCCCAGGCCGTAGCGCAAGTTCTCTTGAAAACCGGAAGGCTTGCCCTTGGCGCCCACCGCTTGAAACAGGCGCTTGCCGGCGCGGCACACCGGACATCTCCAGTCGACAGGCAGCTCCTCAAAGGGCACACCTGCGGGGATCCGATTGAGCTGATCCCCCTTGGCCGGCTCGTAAACATAGCCACAAGAGCGACATTCATAGCGCTGCATGCGCATGGGATCGCCAACCTGCGCATCGGCTTCATCTTCCGGCAACTCGATTAGCTTCGGTACCCTGGAGGGCTTGGGCGGGTTGACGGGATCCAGTTGCGAGCCATTCATGGTCTGGGAGGCATTTGCATCACCAGATCTTATTATGAGAGGAATTGTTACAAAAATCTACTCGGCCTTCTGATCCTTTCCTCAAAGCACCGATTGCCAACTCGGGGGGCGGGGAGATTTTGCAGAGTTAAAAACAGCCACGAGATGGGATCCCCTGGGACTCCGTCTTGAACAGGGGCCTACCTGGCCTATCTCTTGACACCTCTCCGGCAGCGTCAAGGAACGTCGTCTCACTCGCCAGCGGGGCGAAGGGGTCTGCCAGACAAACCGGCCAGGGTTCACGCCTTGGATCCCATGCTATGTTTTGACTATCCTATTCCCATGTTGTGCCAGTGGGTGTCCGCCATGACCACGCCCCCTCGCCGACCTACCCTCAACCACGTGTTGATCGTCAAGGATCGCCACGGGCCAAAGGCTTACTGGCTGACAGCCGAGCTCTATTCCCTGGGGCGGGATCCGAGCAACAGCATCCGCATCGACTCCCAATACGTCTCCCGCCACCACGCCATTTTGGTGAAGACCGAATCTCCCTCCTCTCCCGATGGGTTTACCTACCAAATCATCGATGGAGACATCCATGGCACGCCCAGCACCAACGGCCTCTACATCCGGGGGGAGCGGGTGGAGTTTCGCGATCTCGAGGACGGAGACGAGATCCAGTTTGGCAACGACGCTACTGCCACCTACTCCCTGCAAGCTCAGGATTTGGACAGGATTCTCTCCACCTTTGAAAATACCCAGATCGTTGGCCTGTGAGAGCCGATTCATCAGTTGGGGGGGAAGGCGGTGGCGGGGTCATTGACTCTTTGCAACGCAGCAGCTCTTGGATGAAAAGGCTGTTGGCCTGCTGGCGCGAACGGTGAGGGGGGCGCTGCCTGCCAACGTGGAATAGAGAGGCTGTTACTGGCTAGCGGGCGCTACCCAGGTCTGCAAGCTGGCTTCAACTCCAGAGCAGGCGACCAAGAGGGGCCTACGGCTTGCTGCGCGAAAGAGGCCACCCTGCAAGCCCCCGCTGCTACTGGCACCCACACCAACCCATAGGCCAAGCGGGAAAGCGTCAGCCCTGTCTGTATCCAAAACCAGGTGTCAATCCGGCTTGTGAGTGGGAGGGGATGTGGACTCCGACGCAGCCAAGGGGATTTCCCTAGCTGGGGCTGCTACAGGCCAGACTAGAAGTTCGTGGCTGGGTTGCTAAAAGCCCTCCGTTTTAGCTGTGGGCTAGTTTACGTTTGGTGGAGTGCTTTGAAAACTGTTTGGCCAGAGGTGTGAAGAACACAAAACATGCATCCTCCGGGGATCGCTGGAAATTTACAGCTCTAGGCTCCATGGCGGGGAGCGCTTGGGTAGTGTTTCAAGCGGAAAGGCAAAGAGATGTAATTCGGAAAACCTAACTCAGGTGATCTCAATCAGCACGAGCCTCTGTTCAAGAAGATAGGTTACAGTTAACCAAAGGGATAACAATTTTGACGAAAAAGACATCTTTTCCTTTCTAAGCTGACTTTTTGATAGGCTGAGGTCGATCACAGGGAACGGAGGCGTTGAACCGTGGAGCATGAAATCGTGTATCAACTAACCCTGGAATGGGTCGAGGCCGACCGGCGCCGATCTCAAACGGTGTTGCCCGTCCTCGGCAAGCTGGTTACCATCGGGCGGGATCCCGGCTGCGATGTGGTGCTCAACGACCCAACTCGCTCGGTCTCAGGAATCCATGCCGGGCTTTATCTCGATCCCAAAACTCTCAAGTTTTACATTCGCAACTTGACCCGGGATCGTTTGCCGCCTAAGCAACCCAACCCCATTTGGGTGAATGGCCGAAAAATCATTCAGGAAGAGCCTGCGCTCGAGGCCAATAGCCAAATTCAATTGGGGCGTATTGTGCTGAGCATAAAATCCATAGAGGTTGCCGGAAAAGATCAAGGGGTTTCTCTGAACCGCGGGACTTTGGGCACCCTCAAGGTTAAGTGCAGCCGCCTGGAAAACCCTCACTACCTGCCCCCGGAATATCAGGGCCAAAATTGCCCCTATTGCGGACATTTGGTCTTAAGTGCTTCGCTGGTGATCCCTCCTCCAGAGGCTGACAGAGCCCCGCGATCTCCTGCCTAGAGAACTAAACCGTTCCATTTTTCTCTTGGAGCCCAGCAGTTGAAAAAGGGATCCCAAGCCAAGTCCATGGTGACTCATGAGATTACATTGTTCTGTGTTGTTCTCGATTGAGTCATTTTTACCTTTACAGAGGTGAACAAAAGCCATGCAAATTCAACTAAGCTGGGAAGATCCCATTACCGAAGAACAGCAAGAGCTGATTTTTCCATTGCCTCTTGCCTTGGGCAGAGAGCTGGCCCAACTGCCCCAGGAATGGCAGGGGCAAGAAGTGGCCCGGGCGGTGTTTGCTAGCCGGGAGATCTCCCGTTACCACGCCCTTATCTATCTCGGTGAGGATGGTCAGGTCATCTACGAGGATCGCAGTGCCAACGGCAGCCGCATCAATGGGGAAAAAATCCGACAAGCACGCCGGGTGCTGCAGGGCGGGGAAGTGGTGGAGCTCGGCCCCTACAGCATCACCGTCAGTTTGCTGAGGGATCCCAACGCCACCCTGTTGATCGGCACCCCCACCCTTTTGCTGGAGCCCCGCACCGACCTCATTCGACCGGCCACCCAACCCGACACCGCATTTGAGGTTCCCCCGGCTTCCACGGTGGTTTTCGCCCCGGAGCAACTCCCCGAGGTGCGGGCCAGCTCAGACTTTCCGCCACCGGACTTGTTTCGAGCCGAGCAAATTGCCCTGAGCGCTCTCAAAGCCACCGGCCTACCCGTGGAGGAGACCCTCTATTTGGCGTTGGGCGGCGGTATGGGCAGCTTTGTCTGGGTGGATACCCTGCGCATCTATGGGGTCAGATCCGAACACATCCGCGTCATCAGCATTGCCCGCAAACCCTACGAACGCTATGAACGGCTGTTGACCAACTGCCAGATCCCCCGTTGGAAGCGAATTCGCTCCGGCTCCGATTCTTGCCCGGACAACATTTGGGGCTGGCCCGGCTATGCCTTGCGAGAGGCCTGGCGCTCTTTTTTCTCTGGCCAATTGTTGGAAGCACTCGGCTTTTTGTGGCAGGTCTTTAGTGAGCCTTTGTTGGCAGATACCTACACACCGCTGGCAGGGAATGTATTTGCCTCGATGGATCGGGAAGCAGCTCGCATTGGCTGGGATCAAATGCTTTGCTACGGCCATATTCGCGCCGTTCGCAAAACGGAGGATGGGCGATATGTGGTGGCCTATTCGGCAACGCGCCCCGGCCATACAGATCACCGCTTTATGGTGGCCAAGTACGTGCATTTGGCAACTGGGTACCCGGCCATCAGACTGCTCAACGATCTGCAAGAGTTTCGGGAAAAAACTGGCGATCTAAAGTCGGTGGTACACGGCTACGAGCCCCATGATCACGTTTATGAGCAATTGGAAAAACAGGGCGGCACGGTCTTGATCCGCGGATTTGGGATCGTCGCTTCCCAGGTGATGGAGCGCCTCTACCAAGCCCGCAAAGTCAACCCCCGCATCTCGGTGGTGCATCTGAGCCGTGCGCCCAAAGGCGGCAATCGCTTCGGACGGGCCAAACGGGCGGTGGAAAACCATTGGGAGTTTCAGCCTTTTAACTGGCCCAAAGGCACTTGGGGCGGGGTTCTGCGCGCCAAATTGGAAGCAGCAACCCCCCTGGAACGGCGCGAACTGCTGGAAGCCTGGGGCGGCACCACAACGGCAAGCCGGCGCAAGTGGCGGCGGATCGTGCGGCAAGGGCTGCAGGAGGGCTGGTACTCGATTGTCTTTGGCAAGGTGGAATCGGTGGTTCTCGGCGACAAGGGCAAGCCGGTGACCTACATTCGAGGTACCCACAACAACACCCAATTGAAGGTGGAAGCCGATTTCGTTATCGATTGCACGGGCTTGGTTTCGGATCCCATGACCAATCCCCTCCTCAATGATCTGATTACCCACTACAATCTGCCCCTCAATCCCCACGGACGCCTACATGTTTCCAACGATTTTGAGCTGGTGGAGATGCGCAACGGGGATGGACGGATGTACGCTGCCGGGATCATCACCTTAGGTGGACCCTATGCGCCGGTGGATACGTTTTTGGGCCTGCAGTACTGTGCCCATCGATCGGTGGAGCACTTGGCTCGGCTGGGGGCACCAGGGGTTAAAGGTCTAGAAGGGATCCGATCCCTGTGGCAGTGGTGCAAGTGGGCCTTGAACCTCAGCCCTTAGCCTTTGAACTGAAGCCAAACGAACTAACGATTTGGGCCAACGAAACTGGAGGAAACCATGACACCCACTCTCATTGGCCGTTGGCAAACCCGCATTTTTTTACTGGCTACTGTAGGTGTTTTAGCGACTTTGCCTTTTTACTTTGGACTGACTGGACATAGAGGCAGCCTTACCTATTTTTGGGTGCTGTTCTACGTAGGTTTGTTTGGCTGTGTTTGGGATGTTGTCTATAACTACCTGATGGGGTGGAGGTGGGATCACGATTGGCCTGGGATCCTGCAGCTTTTGGCCGGCATTTGGGAAGGGCTTTTCTTGGGCACAGTCCTGAGTCTGGTGGGCCTTCCCCATATCCCAAGCCAACGGTTTGACCTGGGCGACTTTATTCTCCACTACAGCGTGGTCTGGGTTTGCCTTTACCTCAGCGCTTGGGTGGTGATGCGGATTTTGTTTCCCCGCTGGCGCTTTCGCGGCGGAGAGTGGCTGGGGCCATGGCCTCGCTCCGACAACTAGAGAAACCAGAGTTTTGCCCCCCGCAAGCCTGTACTCTGATGGCTCGCACCCAGATCAACCTCTACCTGGAGATCCTTTGCGCCCCTGGGATCCTGCTGAAGCCGGATCCCTGCCGCCTCAGCTCCAGCTAGGGTGTCGGCTGGATTGACCAGAT
>NZ_JANSJA010000098.1:0-12933 GCF_047462335.1 Synechococcus sp. H60.1 | reverse complement strand
CCCAAGCGCTCCGCGCCGCTCACGCGACCACCCCCGGCCCCTCTCCCAGAGGGAGAGGGGAGTATGCTGGGGGATTGGCTTGCTTTAAGCCAAGGGGAGTGAGGCGGGGGAGGGAGAAATTTGCCCCTGGTGCACGTGAAGGATTTGCGCTCCCTTGAGCCAAGCGGTGTCAAAAGATCCCAGGTGGGTGGTGGTAACCAAAGTTTGCACCCGCTCTTGAATGGCCCCTAAGAGCTGGTTTTGGCGGTGCAGATCCAGCTCCGCCAGCACGTCGTCCAACAGCAGCAAGGGCGGATCCCCCTTCACCTGCTCAATCAGCTCCAGCTCCGCCAGTTTGAGGGCCAAGACCAAGGTGCGCTGCTGCCCCTGGGATCCGTAGGCACGAGCCAGCCGTCCGTCGAGGCTCAGCTCCACCTCGTCCCGGTGGGGGCCGACCAGGGAAGTGCCCAAAGCCTGTTCGGCAGCAGCCTTGGCGCGGATCTCTGCCAAGAATTGGGCCTGAACCGCCGCGGGATCGGCCTGGGGATCCGCCAGGGGCACCTGGGGGCGATAGGTGAGGCTGAGGGTCTCCCGTCCGCCGCTGATGGTTTGGTGCCAGCGGGCGGCCAGGGGTTCTAGCCGCTGCAACAGCCGGGCGCGACGGCGCACGATACGACTGCCGCTGGTGGCCAGTTGTGCGTCCCAGAAGGCCATCTGAGAAGCTTTGTTGCTGGCGGCTTCTTGCGTCGGCGGGATGGAATCCTTGGGATCCTGCTTCAAGAGGGCATTGCGCTGCTTGAGGATCTGGCGATACTGCTCCACCAAGTCGGCATAAACAGGCTCCAGTTGGATTAACACCCCGTCTAGCCAATGGCGTCGCGCCTCTGGCCCCCCTCGCACCAGCTCCAGATCCAGGCTGGAGAACACCACGGCACTCACCTGCCCCAAAAAGTCAGATTGTCGCCGTAGCACCTGGCCGTTAACCCTCAGGGATCGCCCCCCCTGGCTGCGCAGCTCCATTGCCAGCTCGTGGGCCACCCCCAGCCGTTCCACGGTGGCGGCAATCCGCGCCCTCTCTTCCCCCTGCTGCACCAGCTCCCGATCCCGGCTGGCCCGCCGCGAGCGCAAGGTGGCCAAGAGCTCCACTGCCTCCAAAAGGTTGGTCTTGCCCTGGGCGTTCTCCCCCACCAGGATGGTCTTGGGCGCCTCGAAGGGGATCCCCTGATCCCGGTAGTTGCGGAAGTGCCACAGGTGCAGAAAACGCAGGTACACTCGACGAGGGTGGGCTACTGACTCTGGATTTCTGGGAACAAGAACGGCCCCCGCGGCGGGGGCCTTTACTCTAACGCAACTGCTGCAGGGTTAGGAGAAGAGAGCGGGCTGCCTCAACCAGGGGGCGCTTAGAGGCTGCCCAGGGATCCCAAACCGCTCAGGCGCTCTGCCGCCAACAGATGCAACGCAGCGCGGGCCGAGTGGTGGGCAGCCTTGCTGCGGCTGTAGTCGGCGAAGGTGTAGCTGCCCGGATCGGTATTGACCCTGCTCAACAACTGTTGGGCTTGCTGCTGCAGCTCGGCCACAGGGCCGGCGGTGATGTTGGCGAAGGCCATCTCCGCCTGCAGCCGGCTGAGGGACTCTTGGGCGCGCAAGGGGGCCTCGAAGAAGGAACGGCCAGGACGGCTCCCAAAGCCCAACTCCGCTTCGTAGAGCGCCTTGGCGGCTTTGGCCAAGTTTTCCGCCGCTTTGGCCTGCTCGCGGACGGCGAAGACATTCCCCCTTTGCAGAGCGTTCTGGGCCTCGGCCAAGCTCTGGCGGCTCAGCTCCAGGAGACGGGCGGCTTCCGGAGAGGATCCCCGCTGGGCGAAGAAGCTGGCTTCCGCCAGGTGCCGCTGGGCTTTGGCCAGGTCGTGGTTGGCCCGCTCCAGCTCCCGCGGGCTCTGCCAACTCGGCTGCATTGGCACGGGGGCTGCGGTTCCAAGAGCCGGGCGGCGGCCCCGCTGGGCTTGCGCCGGGGATCCCAGCACCAGGGGAGTGAGGAGCAGCAAAATCGGCAGGGAACAGCCGAGGGCACCGGTGAAGGAAGCACGGATCGGCAGGGTTACAAACTCCAATCGACAGGACAAGCCGGTTTGGGGGTGACCCTGTGGGCTTTCCCTTGCGGCATATCTTGAGGCAAGAAGGGATCCCTAGGAAAACCGGGCCAGGTGAGCCTGTTGTTGGAGCTGTTGCAACTTTTCCCTCACCCGGCCAGAGCGGAGCAATTCCTCGGCTTGCTGGATCCCCTCGCTGAGGGAGTGAGCATAGCCCAGCAGCCAGAGGTAGCTACCGCCATTCCAGAGTACTGCTGGCGCAAGGGGGGAGGGATCGCCGTTGAGGAGCTGGTGCATCTGCCGCAGCAACTCTTTCTCCTCCGCCAGCGGGATCTCGGGGCCAGCCAGGTGATGGTCGCGGGCTTTGAGCAGCAGCCGTTCCCCGCAGTGGTTGAGGATAGCCGTCCGCTCCCGCGGTAGGTCGCTGCTGCCCTCTAGTCCCTTGACCGTGGTAAAGCTTTGGATCCCTTGCAGGGCAAACAACTCCAGCATCGTAGCCTCGGTAGGGGGGTGCACGTAGCCAGCCACCAAATGAAAGGGGCCCTCGTAGGGTGACCAGACCAGCTCCAAGGTGGCCAGGGGAGGGCGCTTGCCAATTTGATCCCGGTACTCCATCAGGGCCTGGGCTTGGGGAAAACAATCTGGTAAATACAAAAATCCCAAGCCCGTTTGCTCCAGGGACTGGCCCACTTGCTCCAGCGACCATCCTCGCCAGTCCACCCCCAAGCCTCGCCAGACCACCTCCAGAGGCAGACCATACTTGGGAGGGCAAAAGCCGGAGCCATGCAGCAAAACGGCTGGCCCCGCCGCTGCCAATACCAGAGCCACCAACACCCCTAGCGGTGCTGTGCGCGAGCGGCCATCGTAGGGGTGGCCAAAGATCACCAAGGGGTGGGGCAGATCCCGTTGGCGAAGGCGAGGGCCGTACTCGGCATAGGCATCCAACATACCAGCCAGCTCTTCGGCGGTGGGGCGCTTGATGCGGTGGGCAATCAAGAAGGCCCCAATCTGGGCCGGGGTGGCTTTGCCCGCAAGGAGCAGCCGAGTAGCCTGGGCGGCTTCGCCGCGGGTGAGATCCTCGTGGGTGTGGGTGCCACTGCCAATTTTCTTCAACAGCTCGCGAAACTCATGGCTCATAGCCTTGGCAGTCTGGAGCGGGGGAGGGTAAGTCTCCAACTAAGCCGACAGCACCTTGGCCGGGACCAACGCCTCGACGTCGGACCTCTTAGAAGGAGCAGGCGGGCGGAGCAGTTGGGCTGCCAACTGCAAAAAGCGGCGAATGGGTGGGATCTGATAGCGGTCACGGGTGGTAACTGCCACCACCTGTCGCTGCAACAAGGGGGGTTCAGTAGGCCGCACCTGTAGTTCTGGGTCGGCGTGGCAGTCCACCAGAGCCGATTCTGGCAGGAGGGCAATCAACTGCCCCTGGCGAACGACGCCGCGGAAGGCATCCAGCGTGTTCAGCTCCAGCGCTGCCTTGAGAGTTAACCCTTGGCGGGCCAGGTGGGATCCCACCCAAGCGCGCATAGCATAGCCATCTTTAAATACGGCCTGGGGGTACTCGGCCAACACTGGCCAAGGGATCCGCTCGTAGCGGCTAAGGGGATGGCTGGCGGCCATCAACACCTGAATGGGCTCCGAATACAGCGGCTCCACCACCAGTTCAGCTCCCCGCCTCAGCCAGGGATTTTCCATCACCAAAGCCACATCCACCAGCCCATCCTTGAGCACCTTCAAAGCGCGGTCGCTGCCCAGGGCCGTGACCCGCAACTGCACCTGCGGGTACTCTCGGCAGAACTCCTGGAGCACCGGCGGCAGTCGATAGGCAATCAGCGAGTGGATCCCCGCAACGCAGAGCTCGCTTTGCTCGCCCCGTAGCCATTCCCGAATGCTCTCTTGGGCCTGCTGCCACTCCTGACAGATGCGCCGGGCATGGGGTAGGAGCCGTTCCCCCGCCACTGTCAAAGCCAGCGGGCTCTTGCGATGCAGTAGCGGAGCGCCCACCTCTTCTTCCAAGGCCTGAATTCGGCGGCTGATGGCAGACTGGGTCAAGCCACTGCAGCGGGCAGCAGCCAAAAAGCTGCCGCTTTCGACGACGTTCAGGAAAGCCTGCAACAGCTCCAAACGCACCGAGAACCTCTCCGGAGTGATGGCCCAACTGCTGTGGGATTTTAGCCAGGGATCCCTCGACTTGGTGTAGGTACCGCTACCAAACCTTGCTGTAAGACTCTGGTATTGGGGAGGAGCGCTGCTCGCCGTGCCGCCTTGACGAGACTGGCTCCCCCTCAATCCAAGACAAGGGCGGCGCGACGGTAGAGAAAGTCGAGGGCAGAGTTGCGCAATTCGTAAAATTCCGGCATTTCCATGATGCGCGCGCGGCTGCGCGGTCGCCCAAAGGGGATCGTCAAAATCTCGCCAATATGGGCAGCAGGGCCATTGGTCATCATCACCACCCGGTCTGCCAAGTAAAGAGCCTCGTCGATGTCGTGGGTAATCATCAAAACCGTGCAGCGGTGATCTCGCCAAATGGCCAGCAGCTCATCCTGCAGCTCTTGCTTGGTAATGGGATCCAAGGCCCCGAAGGGCTCATCCAGCAACAGTACTTCTGGGCGCACCGCCAGCGCGCGGGCAATGGCCACTCGCTGCTTCATACCCCCGGAGAGCTGCTTGGGCCGCTTGTGGGCTGCTTCGGCCAAACCCACGAGTTCTAGGTGTTCTTGAACGATTTCCCTTTTCTCTCTAGGGGATTTATCGGGATAGACCTGGTCCACCACCAAATAAACATTTTCAAAAGCCGTCAGCCAGGGCAGAAGGGAATAGTTTTGGAACACCATCATCCGATCCGGCCCTGGGGCGGTGATGGGCTGGCCCTTGAGGGTAATGGATCCCGAAGTAGGAGCAGAAAACCCGGCCACCATGTTGATCAAGGTGGACTTGCCGCAGCCGGAGTGGCCGATGATGCAGACAAATTCGCCGGCGGCCACTTCCAAGTTGACATTTTCTAGCGCCACAAAGGCTCCTGCCGCCGTAAAGTAGGTCTTGCCCACATTCTGGAGGGAAAGAAGGGGCAGACCTGAGAGGGAAGAGGCTGAAGAAAAGGACAAAGAAGTTAAGCGAGAGTGGGTCATCATAAAGCCTTCCAGTTGAGTTCAGTAGGGCAAAAACTAGACCTTGCTGAGGGGGTATTCCTGCAGCTTCAGCTCCTGGCGAATGGCCACCGACTCCAGGTAGTCCAAGGGATCCTCGCCATCAAAGCGGGATCCGTCGGCAAAGAGCAAAGCCCCGCGATCGTGGGCCCGATCCGGCAGCCCCAGTTCTCTAGCAGCTAGGGCGTAGGTTTTGTCATCCAGCACTTGGTCCAGGACAGCAACCCAATTGCGAGGGAAGGGGCAGATGCCCCAGCGAGCCATCTGCGTCAGGATCCAGAGGTGCTCCAAGCGTTCGGGGCAGGTGTTGCGCCCGTTGGCAAACTGGTGGAAACCGAGGATCACTTGCGATTCATCGGCGATGCCCCGCTGCAGGATGCCCCTCCACCCCGGCTCCAGATCGGCTGGGGCCACGCCCACATACTGGGGCTGGGCCAGCCACTCCAGGATCTGGGGACGGTGCTGCGGCTGATCGCAGTAGTGACAGGCCTCCAGCAGCGCCTTGACCAGAGCCACGTGGGTGCGGGGGTAGCTTTGGGCCCAGTCTTGGCGCACCGCCAGGACTTTCTCGATGTGGCTGGGCAAGAGTTCGGGAGTGGTGGCAACGATAACCCCCACCTGTTCCCGCACGGCGCGGGAGTTCCAGGGTTCGCCCACGCAGTAGCCGTCGATGTTGCCGGCCTTGAGGTGGGCCACCATCTGCGGCGGCGGGATCACCGTCAACGTCACATCTCGATCCGGATCCACGCCGCCGCTGGCCAGCCAATAGCGCAAGAGGAAGTTGTGCATCGAGGCCGGGTGCACCACCCCCAGCGTATGAACCGTATCGGGAGTTTGGCGGAGGTACTGGCGAAGATCCCAGGGGCTCTGGAAGGCCTGCAGCAGGAGTCGGCGCCCAAAGGTGATGGCGTTGCCGCCGCGGGAAACAGTAAGCGCAGTTACCAAAGGCACCGGTACCCCGCCCACCCCCAGGGTAGAGGCCAAAGGGATCCCGGCCACCACCAGGGCCGCATCCAGCCGACCGGAGCGGCTCCCTTCCCAGATGGTTTTCCAGCCCGGCTCCCTGACCAGCGTGACCTGTTCCAGGCCGTACTTCTGAAACAGGCCCTTTTCTTGGGCCACCACCAGAGGGGCGCAGTCGTTGAGGGGCACAAAGCCAATTGCCAAGTTGACTTTTTCCAGCCCCCCCTTGGCGATGGCCACACGGGTAGGAGTTTTCTGGCGGGCCCGCTTTTGCTGGTTGAGAAAGTAGATCATCTCCCCCCGCAGGCTGTAGTACTCGGGGTGATTCACCACTTCCAACCGGTGGCGCGGCCGCGGAAACGGGATCCGCAAGATCTGGCCGATGCGGGCCTCCGGGCCATTGGTCAGCAGCACCACCCGATCCGAAAGCAGAAGCGCCTCATCCACATCGTGGGTAACCAAAATACAGGTGAGCTGCTCCGCCTGGGCAATCTCCATCAGTTGTTCCTGCAGGCTGCCGCGGGTGAGGGCGTCCAACGCCCCAAACGGCTCATCCAGCAGCAGCACCCGCGGGCGAATGGCCAAAGCCCGGGCAATGGCCACCCGCTGTTTCATCCCCCCCGACAGCTGGGCGGGCCGCTTGTCGGCTGCCCCCTGCAGACCCACGCGGCGGATGTGCTCTTCCACGATGCGGGCTCGCTCTGCTTGGGGAAGGGATCCCAGCACCTCGTCCACGGCTAGGGCGATGTTTTCCCGCACCGTCAGCCAGGGCAGCAGGGAATAGTTCTGGAACACCACCATGCGCTCCGGGCCGGGCTCCGTCATCTGCCGGCCTTCCAGCAGCACGCCGCCGCGGGAGGGTTTTTCCAGGCCGGCGATGATGTTGAGGAGGGTGGACTTGCCGCAGCCGGAGTGGCCAATTAGCGAGACAAATTCCCCTTTTTGGATCTCCAGATGGATGTCTCTTAGAGCGGGATAAACCTCCCCATTGTCCAGGAAAAAGTCTTTGTCTACATGGTCAACTTCGATGTAGGGCTGAGTCTTCATGATGCTACCTAAGGGATCCCTTGAGATTCATTTTTGAAAAGTGAGCAAACTGTCAGCAGCCAACTCCGGGCTCAGTCCAACCTAGTGATCCTCGGCAACCACCAGCGAGCCAATCCAAGCCGTAACCCGATCCAACAAAAGGCCAACCAGGCCGACATAGATCAAAGCCACAATAATTTCGCTGATGCGGGAGCTATTCCAGGCATCCCAAATGAAGAAGCCGATGCCCACCCCGCCAACCAACATTTCTGCAGCCACAATCGCCAGCCAAGACAGGCCCACCCCGATGCGCAGGCCGGTAAAGATGTAGGGCACCGTGGCCGGAAAGACAATCTTAAAGAAATACTTCCAGCCGGACATGCGTACAATTCTGGCCACATTGCGGTAGTCCTGTGGGATCCGCTGTACACCGGCAATGGTGTTGATCAAAATGGGCCAGAGGGCCGTGATGAAGATAACAAAAATGGCGGAGGGGTTGGCATCGCGAAAGGCGGCCAAAGAAATCGGCAGCCAAGCCAGAGGTGGCACCGTGCGCAACACCTGAACAATGGGATCCAAAGCCTCATGCAGCCAGCGGTTGACCCCGATCACCATGCCGCCCAAAACCCCCACCAGACTGGCCAAGAAAAACCCAATGAACACCCGCTGCAGGCTGGCCCAGATTTGCCAGAACAGTCCTTTGGCGTTGCCGCCGTAGTCAAAAAAGGGATCTTTAATGAGGGGATCCCAGGTGTCCTGCCAAACTTGGAGCGGGGTGGGCAGGTTGGCGCCGGGCCGGCTGTAGAGGATTTGCCAGAGCAGGAGCACGATGAAAATTGCCGTAGCGGGCAAGAGAATGCAGCGCAGCGCTTGATGGATCCGGACTCGTTGCCTCCAAGCGGATCCAGAGCTCGTGGCAGAAGGGATCCCGGCATGGGCCTGAAGAGAGGCACCTTGGCTCAGCAGCCAACGGCCTAAGCGGATGAGCAAAGGGAAGAGGTGGCAGCCCACCTTCAAGGCAAAGTGGAGAAGAGGCATAGTTTGCTGAGAGTAGGGCTATGGTCAAAGTCAGCGTAGGGAAAGTGCAAGAGAGAAGAGGTTTAATTTGAACCTGTCTGGGGGCTCTTGGGGAAATCTCTCGGACAGGGGGCTTGCAGGTGTTCTGCAAGCCCTGGAAGGAGCAGGCTAGGCCAGCTTCTTGATGGCCAATTTCTCCAGATAGGCAGCCGGATTTTCGGGGTCGAACTTCACCCCATCGAAGAAGGTTTCCACGCCGCGAGAGGTGCTGGGGGGAATGGCGGCCTCTTGGCCAATGGCTTTGGCGGCCTCGCGCCAGAGATCTTCTCGGTTGACCTTGTCCACCAGGGCTTTGGTATCCGTGTCGGCGGGCAGATAGCCCCAGCGGATGTCTTCGGTCAGGAACCAAAGGTCGTGGCTCTTGAAGGGGTAGGAAGCATTGTCTTGCCAGAACTTCATCAGGTGGGGGCTGTTTTGCACCACTTTGCCGGTGCCGTAGTCAAAGGTGCCTTTGGCGCGACCCAAGATATCGGCCACAGGAACCCCCAGCCAGCGGCGGTCGCCGATGATCCGGCACATTTCCTCTTTGTTCTCCATTTGGTCGCACCAGATCTGGGCTTCTTGCACCGCCTTCAACAGCGCCAAGGTGGCTTTCGGGTGGGCATCCACCCAGTCAGCCCGCAGAGCAAAGGCTTTCTCAGGATGGCGATTCCACAGCTCGCCGGTGGTGAGGGCGGTATAGCCCTCTTTTTGGTTCACCAGTTGAGCATTCCAAGGCTCGCCCACACAGAAGGCTTCCATCGTTTTGGATTTCATGTTGGCCACCATCTGGGGCGGCGGCACCACAATGACAGAGACATCGCCATTGGGATCGATCCCGCCGGCGGCCAGCCAGTAGCGCATCCACAGGTCGTGGGTGCCGCCGGGGAAGGTTACCGCGCATTTGGGATCCCTGCCGGCAGCTCGCGCTTCCGCAAACTTGGCTTTGAGGGGGGAACTATCCAGGCCAATTTGCAAATCCCGGTACTCGTTGGCAATGCTGATGCACTGACCGTCCAAGTTCAGGCGGGCCAGAATGTACATCGGTACCGGCTTGCCATCGGTAACTTTGCCGGTGGTGATGAGATAGGGCATGGGGGTGAGAATGTGCGCCCCATCGATGCCGCCAGCAGCGGATCCCAGCACCAAGTTGTCGCGGGTGGTGCCCCAAGAGGCCTGCTTGACCACCTCCACGTCCTTCATGCCGTACTTGTCAAAAAACCCCTTCTCTTTGGCGATGATCAGGGGGGCGGCGTCGGTGAGAGCAATGAACCCCAGCTTGGCCCGCGGGGTCTCGGGAGTATCGGCCTGGGCCACCCAGTAGCCCTGACCCAAAGATTGCGATTGGGCGCGTGGGATCCCAGCCGCGGCTGCTCCTGCTGCCAGGGCGGCTGCCCCGGCCAAAAATTGGCGACGGGAGAACAGTTTAGACATCGGAACCTCCAAGATTTTGCACGACGCAGAGAGAAAACCTTCCCCAGACTTGGCCCCTACTTAGCAAGCCATCACGGGGGAAGAAGCAGTTTGAGCAGCCGATGGACGCTGGCGCGGCCTGGCCCCGAAGTGCTCAATCAGCAGCTCCACCAAGACGGGCTTGAGGTCTTCGCAAGGGATCCCTCGACGCACACATTCGCCCAGCTTGGCGTCTTTGCCCACTTCTCCCCCCATGTAGATGTCCACCGCTTCCACCGGCTTGCCGTCCTTGCGGGCGGTGGTGCCCATGAGGCCGATATCGGCCACCTGGGGCTGGCCGCAGGAGTTGGGGCAGCCCGTCCAGTGGATGCGCACCGTCTGCGGGATCTCCAGCTCGGCTTCCAGCTCTTCCATTAGAGCCACAGCGCGGTTTTTGGTCTCGATGAGGGCAAAGTTGCAGAACTGGTTGCCCGTGCAGGACACCAGCCCCCGCTGCAAGGGCCCTGGGTTGGGGGAGAACTTTTTCAAGAGCGGCTCTTTAAGCAGCGGCGCCACCCGCGAATCGGGCACATTGGGGATGAGCACGTTCTGCTCCACCGTCAGCCGCAGCTCCCCGGAGCCGTATACCTCCGCTAGGCGGGCCAGCTCCATCATCTCCAGGGCATTCAGCCGTCCCACCGGCACGTGCAGGCCAACGAAGTTCAAGCCCGGCTGCTTCTGGGCATGCACCCCCAGGAGATCCCGCTTCTGCCAGACCACCTCATCTTTTTCCGCCGCTCTGGACAGCGGATGGCCGATCTGCCGCTCCACAGCCGCCCGAAACTTCTCCAGGCCCCACTCGTCAATGAGCCACATCAGCCGCGCCTTCTGCCGGTTGGCCCGCAGGCCGTGATCCCGGTAGACCAGCAGCACCGCCTCGCACAGAGGAACCACATCGCGCGGATCCACCCAGACATCCAGCCCGATGGCCTCGGCACAGCGGCGGGCCGAAAAAAAGCCCCCCACCAAGACGTTGAAGCCCAGCTTGCCCGCTTTGAAGGCCGGCACAAAGGCCAGGTCGTTGATCTCCGCATGAACGGAGTTGTCGCGACAACCGCAGATGGCGATGTTAAACTTACGCGGCAGATTGGTGAAGGAAGGGTTGCCCTCGCCGTTGTTGGTTACCATGTCCTGCACCTTGCGGGTGAGGCCGCGCACGTCGATCAGCTCATCTGGGTCAATGCCCGCGAGGGGGGATCCCGTAATGTTGCGCACATTGTCCATGCCCGACTGGATGCTGGTTAGGCCCACCTCCTTCAAGTAGCCCAAGATCTGGGGCATCTCCTCGATGGGGATGCCGCGCAGTTGCAAGTTCTGCCGGGTGGTGATGTCGGCTACGCCATCTTTTCCATAGGGATGGATGATCGCCGCCAACATCCGCATCTGGCCGCTGGTCAGGATCCCATTGGGCAGGCGCAGCCGTAGCATAAACTGGCCGGGCGTGCGCTTGCGAAAGAAGATCCCCAGCCACTTGAGGCGGTGATCCCGGTCGTCTTCAGGGATGTTCTCCCAGCCCATGCGGGCAAACGCTTCCAGCTCGGCTTTGACCGCCAGCCCGTCCTTTTCGCTTTTGAGGCGCTCAAATTGGTTCGCCATCGTCGCTGCCGTAGGGGAACACCGGCTACCTTAGCGATGGCCAATCGTTAACTTTGGTATTTGTCGTTACACTTCGTAACAAGCTATGCCGTTTTGTCATAACTCACTTGCGAGGAGCGCATAGTGGCCTCTCTTCCCAAAACCTGGGCCAACTGCTCGCAGGCCGCTCTAATTTTGTCTAGAGTGCCTGGGTTGACTAAGCCGTAGTAGTCAAATCCATAGACCCTCTGGGTTTGAACGGCTTTCAACTGGTTCCAAAAGGGGCGGGCACGGAAAAACACCAAGGGATCCGCCGCCTCCGGGTTGACCACCAACAAAACCTCGGGGTTGGCTTCCAGGATGCGCTCTGCCGCAAGGGTGACATAGCCGCGAAATTGCCCTTGGCTTTGCAGGGCAGCCGTTAGGTTGTCGGCGCCAAAGCGCTCCAGCAGATCCCCGGCCCAGCTTTGCCGGTTGGGAGCAAGAATCGGCTGGGTGCCGACCAAAAGCAGGGTTTTGGGGCGAACCGGGGGCAGCTCCTGGGGCAAAAGCGATCCGTACTCCCGCAGCAAGGGATCCGGATCCACTCCCACAGCCGCAGCCAGAGTGGCGATGGTTGCTTCCAGGGCAGCCCAACTGTCCACCTGCGTGAGATAGGTGGGGATCCCCAATGCCTGCAATCGTTCTGCCAGAGCCGTGTGCAAGCCACTGGCCCCCACCACCCAGTCCGGTTGCAGGGCCACGATTGGCTCCAGGTTAGGTTGGTTGCCCAGCCCCAGCCGAGTTATGCCCTGAAAGCGGGGATCCGCCTCTAGCAAACGTCCGGCCGGGATCCCCACCAGTTTGTCCGGGGCCAGGCGATAGAGAATATCGGCGGTCAAGGAGGTGAGGCTGGCCACTCGCCGAACCGGAGCTGGCGGGATCTGGCTTTGGGCCTGGCGACCCATCCCCCAGACCCCCAGGCTGGCCAGGCCAAGGACAAAAAGTTGACGGCGAGAAAGAGAAGACGGCATGGACAATCTCCAAAACAGTCAATTGAGGGTAAATTGAATCGGCACCGTCACCCACGACTCAATCGGGGTGTTGTTTCTCAAGGCGGGGCTAAACTGCCACCTTTGCACCGCCTCTTGTGCGGCCCTGTCCAGGGCTGGGAAGCCGCTAGAAGAGACAATTTCCACCTGCTGCACCTGCCCTTGGGCATCCACCCTGGCCCGCAACAGCACTTGGCCTTGCTGGCCGAGGCGGCGGGCTTGGGGAGGGTACTGTGGCGGCGGGTTGCGACCCGGAATGGGGCGGGCCAGGATGTCCGGATTGGCAGCCACTGCTGCAGGCGAGGAGGTAGGAGGGGAAGCCTCCCCAGCCCCTTCTCCTGCTGTCGGCGCAGACCCCTGCGCCTGGGATCCACTGAGGCCAGCAACGACACCCCTCCCAGGAGCGCTGGATTCGGATCCCTTGCTCCCGGCAGTGCCCCCGCCACCTGAACGGATCCCTTGGATGAGGGGGGTGAAGCGGGGAATGGGAGCGCTCGTAGCAGCCCCAGAGGGCGGCCTGTTGGCCACAGGTGCGGCCGTGGGGGTAGCCACCGGCCCCCCGCCCCACCGGAGCACCCCCCCCCCCCCGACATCATACGACCAACACACCCCCGCCCC
>NZ_JANSJA010000097.1:0-12941 GCF_047462335.1 Synechococcus sp. H60.1 | reverse complement strand
AAGCGCCGCAAAACCCGCAAAAGCCCCGATCCTGACCAAGAGCTACTGTTTCCCCAGCTCAAAGATATTCCTCTCACCAGAGCCCAAGCCCGCACGATCTACAATTGGACAACTCGGGGCGCTTGGGCCGGCATTATTCTCCTGGCCATTGTTTGGGTGGTGGTGCGATTTGTGGGGCCTGCGTTGGGCTGGTGGCACCTGGTGGGCTAGACGGCTGGATCCTTTGAGTTTTCCTGGAGTTTCCCCATGCGATCCTATTTGGCAGCCGCCCTTCAGATGACCAGCACCCCCGATCTGGCCGGCAACCTACAACAGGCAGAGGAGTGGATTGACTTTGCGGCGCGGCGGGGATGTGAGCTGGTAGCTTTGCCGGAAAACTTTGCCTTCATGGGGCCGGAGGCAGAAAAAGCTCGCCTTGCCCCAGAGATTGCGCAGCGGGCCGAGGAGTTTTTGGCCAAGATGGCCCAGCGCTACCAGGTATTCGTGCTGGGCGGGGGATACCCGGTGCCGGATGGACAAGGCAAGGTGTACAACACCGCCGCCCTCTACAGCCCCGAGGGCAAGGAGCTGGCCCGCTACCGCAAGATCCACCTTTTTGACGTCAACCTGCCCGACGGCAACACCTACCGCGAGTCGAACACGGTGGTGAGCGGCAACGAGGTGGTGGTCTGCCAGGAAGAGCGGCTGGGCATGCTAGGTCTATCGGTTTGTTACGACGTGCGCTTTCCCGAGCTGTATCGTTCCTTGGTGGATCGAGGAGCGCAGGTGCTGTTGATCCCCGCCGCCTTTACCGCCTACACGGGCCGGGACCACTGGCAAGTTTTGCTGCAGTGTCGCGCTATTGAAAACACCTGCTACGTGATTGCTCCCGCCCAGGTGGGCACCCACTACGAGCGGCGGCAATGTCATGGCCACGCCATGATCGTGGATCCTTGGGGGACGATCCTGGCGGATGCCGGCGGCGAAAAACCAGGGGTGGCCATTGCCGAGATCGACCCGGAGCGCCTGCAGCTTATCCGGCGGCAGATGCCCTCGCTGCAGCACCGTCGTCTGGCCTGTACTGTCAGCCTTTAGGGATCCCCTATGCCTTGGCCGCCCTTGATCCTCTACAGCAAGCCCGGCTGCCACCTCTGTGAGGGCCTAGCGGAGAAGTTGCAGCAGATCCCTGAGATCGCCACGTTGGAAATCCGCGACATTACTGCCAACCCCGCCTGGTGGGAGCGCTACCAACTGGAGGTTCCCGTGCTGAGCTTGGCGGGGGATCCCGAACGATCTCTGCCCCGCCCCTCGCCGCGGCTAACCGTGACCCAGTTACGCACTTGGCTGGAACGACAGTTGGGTTGACGGCTTAAGAGGCTAGCGCTTCGCTGCGGGCGGTATAGCCAGCTTGGCGGAGGGCCTCAACTGCAGCCTGGGCATTTTTAACCCAAAATTGGGATCCCAGTCTTACCCAGAGCGTGTGGGGAGGGGCGACGATGGCCGCCACAACGGGGATGCGATTTTCTTCCTTGGCTTCCGAGCGTTGACGGGTAAGAACCGCCTGCAGACGGTGTCGCTCCTCTACAGTTCCGGCAGCCTCCAGAGGGAGTTGCACCGTAACCCAACTCACCGATTCAATTGGCTGTAAGTCCTCGACAATCAATTGCACCTGTTCATCCCGCTGATCCACCTTGGCCCAGATCAATAGCCGTTGATCCACCTCCAGGCGATGGCGCAAACGTTCGTAAGTCTTGGGGAAGATCACCGCTTCGCAACTGCCGGTGAGATCTTCCAGTTGCACAATGGCCATGCGATCCCCTTTCTTGGTGGTTACGGTTTTGATGGCGGTCACTAGGGCCAGAATGCCTACAGAAGTCTCGGCTGCGTAGCCGCTCAAATCCGAGAGGTTAACGGGAGCCAACAGGCGCGCCTGCTCTTGAATCCGCCGCAGCGGGTGATCCGAAACATAAAAACCCAACAGCTCCCGTTCCAGCCTTAACTTTTCTGGCGCTGGAAAATCTTCGGTAGCAGGCCCCCGCGGCGCTTCCATAAATCCCTGGCCATCACTGCTGTCGCTGCCCAACAAATCAAATAGGCTGGCTTGACCAATGGCTTTGGACTTGGCCCGCTCCGTCGCCCAGGTGAGAATGGGATCCAGATCCACCATTAATTGCTTGCGGTTGGGGGAAATACAATCAAAAGCGCCTGCACAGATCAGCGACTCGATGGCGCGACGGTTAACCAGGCGCAGATCCACCCGCTGGCAAAAGTCGGCCAAAGAGGTGAAGGGGCCCCCCGCCTGGCGGGCAGCCAGGATGTTTTGAATCGCCCCCTCACCCACATTCTTCACCGCCCCTAGACCAAACAAAATGCTGGATCCTTGGGGGGTAAAATCCAGCCCAGAGCGGTTGATATCGGGCGGTTGAATCTGGATCCCTATCGACAGACAATAGGTGATATAGCGCTGCACCTTATCTTGATCCCCTCCCACAGAAGAAAGCAGCGCCGCCATGTATTCTGTTGGATAATTGGCCTTGAGATAGGCTGTCTGGAAAGTAATCAGTCCATAGGCCGTAGAGTGGGATTTGTTGAAGCAATACTCGGCGAAAGCAACCATCTGGTCAAATAGTTCCGTGGCCACTTCCTTGGCCACACCTCGCTCCAAAGCTCCCCGGACGAATTGCTCTCGCTGTTGCTCCATCTCGGAAACTTTCTTTTTCCCCATCGCCCGCCGCAGCAGGTCGGCCTGGCCCAGGGTATAGCCGGCCATGTCCTGGGCAATGCGCATGATCTGTTCTTGGTAGAGAATGGCGCCATAGGTATCTTGAAGGATTGGCTTGAGGAGATCGTGGGCATAGGTTACCGGCTTGCGGCCATGTTTGCGATCGATAAAGTCTGGGATCATGCCCGTATCCAATGGCCCGGGTCGGTAAAGAGCCAAGACCGAGGAAATGTCTTCTAAGTTGGAAGGCTTGAGCTCTCGCACCACCTGCTTCATCCCGGAAGATTCCAGTTGGAAGATCCCTTCCAGCTCTCCCTTTTCCAAAAGTTGGTAGGTTTTCTCGTCATCCAATGGTAGGTTATCCAGGTCGATGGTGACCCCTCTGTGCTCTCGAATCAGCTCCACAGCCCGCTGGATCATCGTCAGGTTGCGCAGCCCCAAAAAGTCCATCTTCAGCAGGCCCAGAGACTCAATATCTTCCATCGAGTACTGGGTAATAATTTGGCCTTCGTTGTTGTATTGCAAGGGCACGATCTCATCCAAGGGATCCTTGGCGATGACCACGCCGGCAGCGTGAACCCCAAAGGTTTTGTTGGTGCCTTCCAACAGGCGGGCCAGCTCGATCCAGCGGTGAGTGGTTGGGTCTTTCTCGTATTTTTCTTTGAACTCTGGAGCCGGCGTGTTCTCGCCGATCATCTCCTCCAGTTTGGCAGGCTTACCCCGCGATACCGGGATCAGCTTTGCCATTTTGTCGGCTTCGGCATAGGGAATATCGAGCACCCGGGCAACATCTTTGAGAATAGCTTTGGAAGTCATGCGGTTAAAGGTGATGATTTGGGCCACTCGCTCTTGACCATACTTGCGGGTTACATAGTCGATCAGCTCTCCCCGCCGCTCGATGCAGAAATCGGTATCGATATCCGGCATCGATTGCCGTTCTGGGTTGAGAAAACGCTCGAAGAGCAACCCATATTTGACGGGGTCAATATTGGTAATTTGCAGGGCATAGGCCACCAGGGATCCGGCTGCCGAACCGCGGCCTGGGCCTACTGGGATCCCGTGCTCGCGGGCATAGCGAATGTAGTCCCAAACCACCAGGAAATAGCTGGAGAAGCCTTTTTGTTGGATGATGCTTAGTTCAAAGCGCAGGCGCTCCTGATAGTTTTCTGGAATCTGATCTGGATAGGCAACGCCGCAGCGTTTTGCCAAGCCCTGCCAGGCCAATTCGGTGAGATAGCTATCGGCAGAATGGCCCGGTGGAACCGGGTAGTCGGGCATGCGCATTTCCCCAAATAGGTCATAGCCCTCGATCTTTTCCAGCACCTTGAGGGTGTTGGCAATGGCTTCATCGATCACCTCTTGCTCCAGGTGATCGCGGCAGAGGCGGCGCATTTCTTCTGGGCTTTTCAGGTATTCCGTCCCACTGTAGCGAAGGCGATCTTTCTCGGTAAGAGATTTGCCTGTTTGGATGCAGAGCAGGGCATCGTGGGCCTCCACATCCCAGCAGGAGATGAAGTGGCTATCATTGGTGAGGATGATCGGGATCCCCAATTCGCGAGCAATGCGCACCAATTGCACATTGACAAAGCGGTCTTCTCGATAGCCGTGATCCTGGATCTCAATGTAGTAATCATCTCCAAACTGTTCTTGATACCAGGCGGCAACCTGGCGGGCAATTTCTGGCCGCCCCTGCAAAATGGCCTGGGGCACTTCCCCAGCTCGACAGCCGCTGGTCACGATCAACCCCTCCTTGTATTGGGCCAAATACTCTTTGTTGATGCAGGGGCGAGCAAAGATCCCCTTGCCTTGAACGCCGTGGAGATGGGAAATGGTGGTTAGCTTCACCAAGTTTTTATAGCCCTGGGTGTTTTTGGCTAGAACCACTTGGTGATACTTGGGATACTTGCGGCTTTTGTCTCGAATATCGCCGTTGATAACATACATCTCGTTGCCAATAATCGGCTTGATCCCTTTGCTTTTACACAGTTTCACCAGCTCAATGGCCCCATACATGACGCCGTGATCGGTCAGGGCCAGTCCTGGCAAACCCATCGCCACCACCTGCTCAATCAAACGCGGCAATTGGCTAGCCCCGTCCAGAAGGCTGTACTCGCTGTGCAAGTGCAAGGGGACAAAAGACATGGCAACGCTATGGGTAGAGGGATCCCTTCAACCTTAACCCAGCGCCCCTTTTTCCAGTTGCTGCTAGCTGCCGCTACAGTAAAGTCAGGCCGACGTTTTCTCCCTTTGCTTGCATGGAGACTCCCCTTCGCCTCACCCAGTACTCCCACGGCGGCGGCTGCGGCTGCAAAATTGCCCCGGCGCTGCTGCAGCAGATTCTTAAGGAGCTGCCTCTTCTTTGGTCAGATCCGGCCCTGTTGGTGGGGGCTGAAACGAGCGACGATGCCGCCGTCTACCAACTCAACGACGAGCAGGCCCTGATCCTGACCACCGACTTTTTCATGCCCATCGTGGACGATCCGGTGGATTTTGGCCGCATTGCCGCAGCCAACGCCCTTTCTGACGTTTACGCGATGGGGGGCACGCCCATTCTCGCCCTGGCCATTCTGGGTATGCCGGTCAACACCCTGCCCCTGTCGGCTATTCGGGAGATCATGGCCGGGGGAATCCAGATCTGTCAGGAAGCCGGGATCCCTTTGGCCGGGGGGCACTCCATCGATTCGCCCGAGCCCATCTTCGGCTTGGTGGCGGCAGGCCTGGCCCACCCGCAGCACATCCGCCGCAACGCCACGGCTCAGCCCGGCGACGACCTCATCCTAACCAAGCCGCTGGGGATCGGGGTGATGACCACCGCCCTAAAAAAGGGTCAGCTTAGCGCAGCGGGCTACGCCGAGGTTTTGCAGGTGATGACTCAGCTTAACCGCATCGGCCCACAACTGGCGCGGCGACCCCAGGTTCACGCCCTAACCGATGTAACGGGGTTTGGCCTCTTGGGACACTTGCTAGAGGTCTGCCGTGGCTCAGGGGTAAGCGCCGAGCTGGATTTGGCTGCTATTCCCTTTTTGCCCGAGGCCCTCTCCTTGGCGGAGGCGGGGATCTTCCCAGGTGCAGCCCGCCGCAACTGGCAAGGCTATGAAGGCGTAGAGGCCGACTCTCTACCGGAGTGGCAGCAGTTGCTCTTGGCGGATCCGCAAACCAGCGGCGGCTTACTGGTGGCGGTGGATCCCGCCTTCACGGCAGAGCTTTTGCAAGAGCTCCACAGCGCCGGCTACTCCTATGCCCGCCGCATTGGCCGCTGCCAGGCCGGCGAAGGGATCGCCATTCGGGTTGTCGGCGAGATCCAAACCCCCCGCCAGTAGCTTGGGGGAAGGCCACGTTTGGCCCTCTCCCCCCAATCTATGAAGATTTGGTCAAGCAGAGCTGCGAAAGTTGAAGATCTCATGTAAGGGGAAGGGGAGCTGAGATATCTTAAAGAGGTATGAACGAGCCCTCTCCCAACAGCCATAGCCTGGTTCAGTGGGTTGAGCCAGGTCAACTGATTCGCAGCCTCAGCAGCGGCCAATTGCTGATGGTGGATCCGCAGCGGCACAACGCCTTGATCATCTGCAAGACGTTTCATGCCGAGTTTGCCGGGCCGGGCGCTGCGGTGGGGGGGCCCTTGGATGTGGAGTCGAGCAGCGTGATCCCGATTGGGGATGTGGCTCTGTTGCATCCTCAGGGCTATCAAGAGCGGCAAAACGCCTATACCAAGCGGCTGCACTGGATGCGCTGGTTACAGCAGATCACCGATAATCCTTTGCCGGCCCAGCGGGCGCGGATTTTGCTCTTTAGCTTGGAGGAGTTTTTCTCTGCGGAGTTGGTCAAGCAGTTGCCGGATGACATTTTGGCGCGGCTGGTGGGGGTGCTGCCGCAGACCATCGCCGCAGCTCGGATGGAAATGATGGCCCCCTGCAGCCCCAGCTATTCCCTGGCCGGCTAGGGGGATCCGTTCAAGATTGGACGGCGTGGGCAGTGTCTTCGAAATAACCCCAAAGCTTAGCTACACTAAAAGCCAACTTCGTTCTGGCAACTCGCCCAACCGGAACCCTGGCCTCATGCAGTGGTGGAAACGGCTGCGCCAAAATCGCTGGGCTCAAGTGGGAGCCTACATTCTCGTTTTTTTCTACGTCTGCGCCATTTTTGCCGAGTTTGTTGCCCCCTACAGCCCGCTGGAATCGCAGCCAGGGGGATCCCTTTTGCCCCCCACCGCCATTCACTTGTGGGATGAGTCGGGCGCTTGGCTGGGGCCCCACGTTTACCCCACCCGCCAGGGGCCGGTGGATCTGGAAACGGGCGAACGTCCGCTTTTGGTGGATAGCAGCCGTCCCGCCGGGATCCGCCTGTTTGTGGCCGGCACCCCTTACCGTTGGCTGGGGCTGATCCCCTGGGATCGACATTTGTTCGGCACCGTCCCCCTGCGGCCAGAGGAAGGGCTGCCGGTAGCGCGGCTGCACCTGCTGGGCACGGATGATCAGGGCCGCGACTACTTCAGCCGTCTGGTCTATGGCGGGCGCGTCAGCCTGTTTGTTGGCCTGGTGGGCATCGGCATCTCTTTTCCCATCGGCCTGCTGGTGGGGGCCATATCCGGCTACTTCGGCGGCTGGGTGGATACGCTGCTGATGCGGCTGACTGAGGTGTTGATGTCGATCCCAACCCTGTATTTGCTGGTGTCGCTGGCGGCGGTGTTGCAGGTGAACCCGCTGACCGGCGTGCCCTTCAGCAATGCCGAGCGCTTTTTGGTGATTGTGGCCATCCTCTCTTTTGTGGGTTGGGCGGGCTTGGCCAGGGTCATTCGGGGCCAGGTGCTGTCCTTGCGGGAGCGAGACTTTGTGCAGGCGGCGCGGGTGGCCGGGGCCGGATCCCTGTATCTGCTGGTGCGGCATATTCTGCCTCAGACCACCACCTACGTGGTGATCTCGGCAACCTTGGCGGTGCCCGGCTACATCGTGGCGGAGTCGGTGCTGAGCTTGATCGGCCTGGGGATCCAACAGCCGGATGCGTCTTGGGGAAATATGCTGTCGCTGGCCACCAATGCTTCGGTAATCATTCTGCAGCCTTGGCTGGTGCTAGCCCCCACCCTGATGGTGGTGCTCACCTCTTTGTCTTTTAACTTGCTGGGGGATGGTCTGCGAGATGCCCTCGACCCGCGGGATCCATTTTGAGGAGAAGCTGCTTCCGAATTGTGACGGTTCAGGGGAGATGCGAGGGTCTGCCGTTCACCGCTTTCCGTCCGGATAGAGCCGATTTAGCCCCTTGCGAGCCTTAGCATAAACATCCAAGGTGGCATTCATTTTTAGGATCTGGCGGTAAACTTGCTCGGCCCGGGCAATTTCCCCCTCCTGCTCCAACTTCTCGGCCAGCTTGAGCAAACTTTGGGCCGAGGGATCCGCCAAAGAACCCTGCTCCTGCAGTTGCTGCAGCTCTTCCAGGCGCTCCTGCACCATTGGTCGCAACAGCCAGGAATCATCCAGATCCAACACCTCTCGGTAGTAGCGCTGGGCCTCTTTGAAGTTCTTCTGCTCGTCGTAGGCTTCCGCCAGTTGCAGAGCCAGCTCCGCCGTGGGCCGATCCTTAAACTGGCGATGCAGTTGGTTCAGCCGCCGCAGGAAGGGGGATCCCTGCTGCGGGTTTTGTAAATCCGGAGCGTGTTGAACCGGCAGATAGTTGCTCCTCTCCGCCGATTGTTGAGGGGAAGGGGCAGGCTCCGCGGCTTGAGATCGGAGGGGCGTTTGACGGCTGATGCTTTTGGGGTCAATGGGGGCGGGCTTGTAGACCCAAACCGGCTGATCCGGAGAGGATGCCGGTGGGGTTGGGTGTGGGATCGGCTGGGGCAAGGGAATGGTCTTGCGCTCCGGCGGTTCAGAAGGGGGTTGCTTCAGTTCTGCAAGGGTGCCGGGAGGTTTGGGGGCTTGGAATTGAATTGCTTTGGCAGTCTCCCTGCGTTCTTGGGCCAATTCTCGATAGAGGGCGGCCAATTGGGCATACCCCGCTTCTTCGTAGGCGGTGGCCAGCCAACGGGCATTCTCCGGGCTGGGATCCGCACGATAAGCCCGCCGCAGCAACTGCAAAGCAGTGCCATAATTGCGCTCTCGAATGGCTGCCTGCCCCAAACTGGCTGAGCTGACCCCGGTTGTATCGCTAGCCATGGTTCTCCGTTATGCCTTGCTGTGCAGCGATAATAAATCAGTTTTCCTTTTCCAAGCCAGCCACTCAGGGCAACCTTGGCAACTGGATCCCTTGGCCATAGCATACCCTTGTCGAGCCGAACGCTGACTGTTGGGAAAGACTTCTCTTCTTGTTGGGATCTGCTCGATAGACATCTTTAGCCGATGTTGATTTGAGATTGAGGCGTTGAGATCTGGATGTGAGGCGTACTTTCAAGCTAGCTTGTAGTCAAGACCCGAGCAGCGACAGGTTTCGGCGCAAACATGATTCAACAGTTTCGAGAGCGGTACCCTATGGGCAGTTTGCTTACCGATCTGTTGCGCGTAGAAGAAGGGATCTACATTGTCAAAGCTCAGGTGGTGGTGAACAACACGGTTCTGGGTAGTGGTATTGCCGGCTCCAACACAGTAGAAGAAGCGGAAGATGCTGCGCTGAAGCGCGCTTTAAACCACGCAGGATTCGGTCATTCCGCAACTTCCTTGAGCTTGGGTATGGATTCTGCTGCCGCCAGGCTGCCCTATTTACCAACTCCCGACTTGGCCTTGGCCAATGGGCGCACCCACTCTTCTCCTGCCCCTCAAGCTCCTGAGCCAACAGGGATCCCTGTCCAACAGCAGTCGCTCCCGGAGCTGCCCAACCTGAGGGAGCCAGAGGCCCAGGGGGAGGATTTGTCGGACATCATTGCTCAAACAGATGTCGAGATGCAGCGTATTGGCTGGGGCCGCAAGGAAGGACAAGAGTTCCTGGAGCGTCGCTTCCAGAAAAAATCTCGCCACCAACTGAATGAGGCCGAACTGCGGGAGTTCTTGCGTTATTTAAAACAGCAGCCGTCACGCCTCAACAGCGAGCCTCGTTTTTGATTTTCCCAGACTCCCTCACCCCCGGCCCCTCTCCCTCTGGGAGAGGGGAGTTAGACTTGACTTTGGAAAAATCCCTTGCCCAGAGGCGGGAGAGTAGATCAAACCGCTGGGCTCTGGAATAGCCACGGCTAGGGCGCACCCACAATTACAGTGGTGTCTTGCATTGTCTTCACGACGGTCTCGCCTCCTTCCGAGAGCACAACCCGTCGCTCTGGCACCGATACTCCGGCCACTTTGGCAGTTTGGTAGTTCTGCCCGGCCTGCACCACAGAAGGGATCACGCCTGGACCGGAAACCAGCGCAAAGGATTCACCGCCGATTTGGACAACCCCAGAAACTTGCACGCTGCGGGCAAAGGCCGCCGGGTCGGGAGTGGGCGTTGGGAGCGGGGTGGCCACTGCTACGGGCACTTCGCCACCATTGCCGGGCGGCGGCAGTTCCGGAGGCGGAGGCAGAGGTGGCAGATCAAGGGTCGGCTCAGGGGCACGCACGTTTTGGGGCACAAAGGGATCCGCCCGTCCGGCCCCACTTAAGGCCCGCTGGGTTTCCTGCTCCCGATCCACCGGTGGGATCAGGCTAGAGGCAGCTTGGGTGGTTTGCAGAAGAGAAGGCACCGGCGGCGGTTGGTCAGGAGCGGTCTGGCCAAAACCGTCGGGCAGGTTTGCCGTTTGTTGCCGGGCAAGAGCTTGCATCTGGCTGGCTCCCCGCGCCAGAGTAGCGTTCATATCCTGTTCCCAACGGCCTGAGGCGTTGAGCCGCATAACTACAGGGCTGCTGCCGCCGCGCGACTCCACCCAGATCTCGGCTGCTGTGTCGCTCAGCCGACGGGAGCGGAGGATGCGGGATCCCGGCGGCAAAAGCGGCTGCAGCGCCAGCTCCGCTTCGGGAACCGCTTGTTCGTTGGCCAAAGCAGAAGATAAACGAGGGGACAAGCACAACATGCCCCCTGCCGACAACAGGAGGATCCCAAGTGAGAGCAGTTGGCGACCAGGCGAAGATTTCAGCATAGAGACCACCGGCAGAGAGCCTCGCATCACCAAAATAGCCAAAATCTTGGGGATGGGGCTCCATCGAGCTGCTTTTTTCGGCAACAATGCTAGGATTTCCCAATCAAAGCCTCAGCCCCTGTCGATAGGGATCCCGACCTCAAAGCCGGCCCCTGTCCGAGCGCAGCCCAATTTGCCATAATGAAGAGAGACTGTAAACATTTGTTAAGGCCATGACTGTCTCTGCTCTGGATCCTGTCAACCCCGCTCGTCTGGAGGAAATCGCCCAACGCTTGCGCAGCCAACGCCCTGCGGATCGCATGGTGGCCTTGGCCCAGTTGCGGGATGTGCCAGCGGAGCAGGCGGTGCCGCTGATTTTGCAGGTCATCGACGACGAAAACCTGCAGGTGCGCTCTTTTGCCGTCTTTGCCCTGGGGATCAAGCAGACGGACGCCTGTCTGCCCAAGCTGCTGGAGATCCTCACCCAAGACCCGGACTACGGCATTCGCGCCGATGCGGCAGGCGCCCTGGGCTACTTGGAAGATCCGCGGGCTTTCGAGGCCCTGGTGCGCGCTTTTTATGAAGATGTGGAGTGGCTGGTGCGCTTCAGCGCCGCCGTGGCCCTGGGCAACCTGAAGGATCCACGGGCCTATGAGGTGCTGCTGCGGGCGTTGGAGGGGCCGGAAGTGTTGCTGCAGCAGGCGGCCATTGCAGCTCTGGGAGAACTGGGGGATCTGCGGGCTTTGGATCACATCCTGCGGTTTGCCCAGTCGGAAGATTGGCTGGTGCGGCAGCGGCTGGCCCAGGCCTTGGGAAATCTGCCCTCGCCCAAGAGTGTTTCTGCCCTCAACTATCTGGCCAGGGATCCCCACGATAGCGTTGCCGCGGCGGCTTTGGATTCGCTGCGGCGGCTGCGCCAAAGGGGCTTCCCAGAACCCACGCCTGAGGCGGGATCCCGGCCAGCCGATTCGGAAGCAAGCTAAGCTGGAAATCCGGGTTTGGCCTGGTGTAGGGAGGCGAGGATTTGCCGACCCTTGTTGTTTCCTGATCCCCTGCTGCGATGGTTACCAGCCCCCATCCTCTAGTTGCTCCGGAGATAGCCGGATCCCCCTCTCGGCCCCGCATTGTGGCGGCCCTTTCTGGGGGGGTAGACAGCTCCACGGTGGCGGCCCTTCTCCACGAACAGGGCTATGCCGTGGAGGGAGTGACTCTCTGGCTGATGCGGGGGAAAGGCCAGTGCTGCACCGACGGCCTGGTGGATGCTGCTGCCATCTGTGAGCAATTGGGGATCCCCCACCATGTGGTGGATAGCCGTGAGCTGTTTCAGGCCGCCATTGTTGATTACCTGGTGGCCGGCTATGGGGAGGGGATCACACCGCTGCCCTGCTCCCAATGCAACAAGCTGGTGAAGTTCGGCCCCCTGCTGGCCTATGCCCGCGAGACGCTGGGCATCTCTCAGATCGCCACCGGCCACTACGCGCGGGTGCGTTTTGAGGCCGAGCTGGGGCGCTATCAACTGCTGCGGGCGGTGGATCGGCAGAAGGATCAGTCCTATTTTCTCTACGACCTCAGCCAGGAGCACCTGGCCCACAGTCTCTTCCCCTTGGGCGAGTACACCAAGGCCCAGACCCGTCAGATTGCCGCGCGCTACGGCTTGGTTACGGCAAACAAGCCCGAAAGCCAGGATCTGTGCTTGATCGAGACCTATGGCTCGATGCGCAACTTTTTGGATCAGCACCTGGGTCAAAGGCCGGGGGAAATTGTCGATACCCAGGGGCGAGTCCTGGGATATCACGAAGGTATCCACCACTACACCGTCGGCCAGCGCAAGGGGCTGGGGATTGCCTCTTCCCGTCCGCTCTATGTGGTGCGCATCGATGCGGCCATGAACCGCGTGGTAGTGGGAGAGCGGGAAGAAGCCACCCAAGCTGAGGCGTGGGTGCGGCGGGTGAACTGGGTCTCGATCCCTGCGCCGGCAGAACCCTTGGCCGTGGAAGTGCAGGTGCGCTACCGTACCCCACCGGTGCCGGCTATGGTGATCCCAAAATCGCCGGAGCGGGTGAAGCTACAGTTTGCCGAGCCGCAGTTTGGCGTCACCCCTGGCCAAGCCGCCGTCTGGTACCACGGGGATCTCCTGCTGGGAGGCGGCATCCTGGAGCGCCCTTCTCCCTAACTAGAGATTCGGCAGAGCTCTCTGGCATTACTCCCCTCTCCCCCTGGGAGAGGGGC
>NZ_JANSJA010000096.1:1760-13017 GCF_047462335.1 Synechococcus sp. H60.1 | reverse complement strand
TGTTCCTTAACTTTTGTTGTTTTTCGACTCGCCAATTTTGGGCAGAGTCTCCACCCACGCTGCACACAGAGGGGATGAGATGTCCGGCCAAAACGAAATCCATGTGGTGGGGGCGCGGCAGCACAACCTCAAAAACCTCGAGCTGCGGATCCCGCGCAATCGCCTGGTGGTGTTTACCGGCGTCTCCGGGTCTGGAAAATCTTCTCTGGCCTTCGACACCATCTTTGCCGAGGGGCAGCGGCGCTACGTGGAGTCCCTCAGCGCCTATGCGCGGCAATTTCTGGGGCAACTGGACAAACCGGATGTAGACCGCATCGAGGGCTTGAGCCCAGCCATTGCCATCGACCAAAAGTCCACCAGCCACAACCCCCGCTCCACGGTTGGCACCGTGACCGAAATCTACGACTACCTGCGGCTGCTGTATGGGCGGGCCGGGATCCCCCACTGCCCCCATTGTGACCGGGTGATTGCCCCCCAGACGGTGGATCAAATGGTGGACCAGATCCTGGCCCTGCCGGAGCGGACGCGCTTTCAGTTGCTTGCGCCCGTGGTGAGGGGAAAAAAGGGCACCCACGCAGCGCTCTTGCAAAGCCTGAGCCAGCAGGGGTTTGTGCGGGTGCGCATCGACGGCCAGGTGCGGGATCTCAGCGAGGAAATTGAGTTGGCCAAAACCAAGGCCCACACCATTGAGGTGGTGGTGGATCGGCTGGTTAAGGGCCCCAACATGGCAGAGCGGCTGGCCGATTCCCTGACCACCTGTCTGCGCCAGTCGGGGGGACTGGCGGTGGTGGAGCTCTTGCCCCGTGAAGACGAACGGGAACACCTGCTGCAAAAAGTAGCCGAGGTGGCGGGGCAGTACCTCAACGGCAAGCCAACGGAGCTGATCTTTTCGGAACAATTTGCCTGCCCCGAACACGGCTCCGTGCTGGGCGAGCTGTCGCCGCGGCTATTTTCCTTTAACTCCCCCATCGGCGCCTGTCCCGTCTGTCACGGCCTGGGCTTTGAACCCATCTTCGACCCCGACCGGATCGTGCCGGACCCCAAGCTCCCCCTCTATGCGGCCATTGCCCCCTGGGCGGAGCGGGAGAACCCCTACTATCTGGCCCTACTGGCGGGGGCTGCTAAGGCCTTTGGCTTTGAGCTCAGCAGCCGCTGGTGCGACCTTACCCCCGAGCAGCAGCAGCTCCTCCTCTACGGCAGCGACCAGGAGATCTACGTTGAGGCGGAATCCCCCCAGGGGAGCCGGGGCTACTACCGCCGCTTTGAAGGGGTAATCCCGCAGTTGCAGCGGCACTACCAAGAGACCACCGCCGAAACCTACCGGCAAAAGCTGGAGACCTACCTCACCTACCGCCCCTGTGCTGCCTGTGGCGGATCCCGGCTGCGGCCAGAGGCCCTGGCCGTGCGCGTCGGTGGCTACCGCATCACAGATCTCACCGAGATCTCCATCCGCGACTGCCTGCAGCGCCTGGAGCAGCTCCAGCTTACCCCCCGCCAAGCGCAGATTGCCGAGCTAGTGCTGCGGGAGATCAAAACCCGCCTGCAGTTTTTAATTGACGTGGGCCTTGACTACCTCACCCTGGCCCGACCGGCCATGACCCTTTCGGGGGGCGAGGCGCAGCGGATCCGACTGGCCAGCCAGATTGGCTCCGGCCTGACGGGGGTGCTCTACGTGCTGGACGAACCCTCCATTGGCCTGCACCAGCGGGATAACCAACGCCTCTTGCAAACCCTATTCCGCCTACGGGATCTGGGCAACACCTTAATTGTGGTGGAACACGATGAAGAGACCATTCGCGCCGCCGACCACATCGTGGACATTGGCCCTGGCGCTGGCATCCACGGCGGAGAAGTGGTGGCCCAAGGATCTCTAGCCGACATCCTAGCCTGCGAGCGCTCCCTCACCGGCGCCTATCTATCGGGGCGGCGGCGGATCCCAACCCCAGCTCAGCGGCGACCTGGCAAAGCCGTCTCCCTCAAGCTCACCGATGCCCACAAAAACAACCTCAAGCACATCGATGTGGAGATCCCCCTGGGCAAGCTGGTCTGCGTCACCGGCGTCTCCGGCTCCGGCAAGTCCACCCTGGTCAACGAGTTGCTCTACCCTGCCCTGCAACACTACCTCGGCCAGAAGGTGCCTAAGCCAACGGAAATGGGGGAGCTACACGGCATTGAACACATCGACAAGGTCATTGTCATCGACCAATCCCCCATTGGCCGCACCCCCCGCTCCAACCCCGCCACCTACACGGGCCTCTTTGATCCCATCCGCCAGGCCTTTGCCCAGACTCTAGAGGCCAAGGCCAGGGGCTATCACTCTGGCCACTTTTCCTTCAACGTCAAGGGGGGGCGCTGTGAAGCCTGCAAAGGGCAGGGGGTGAACGTGATTGAAATGAACTTCCTGCCGGATGTGTATGTTACCTGCGAAGTGTGTGGGGGCAGCCGCTACAGCCGCGAGACCCTCCAGGTCAGGTACAAGGGCAAAAACATCGCCGAAGTTCTAGACATGACGGTGGGGGAGGCGCTGGAGTTTTTTGCCGCCCTACCCCCTGCCGCCAAGATTCTACAGACCTTGGCCGATGTGGGCCTTGATTACATCAAGCTGGGGCAGCCCGCTCCGACGCTTTCCGGGGGGGAAGCGCAGCGGGTGAAGCTGGCGGCAGAACTGGCCCGCCGCTCCACCGGCAAAACCCTCTACCTGCTCGATGAACCCTCCACCGGCCTGTCCTTCTACGACGTTCACAAGCTCTTGAATGTTCTGCAGCGGTTGGTGGATGCGGGCAACACCGTGCTGGTGATCGAGCACAACCTGGACATCCTCCGCTGTGCCGACTGGATTATTGACCTGGGGCCGGAAGGGGGCGACCAGGGCGGCCAGATTGTTGCCGTCGGCACCCCTGAGGAAGTGGCCGAGCATCCCGGATCCCACACGGGGCGCTACCTAAAGCAGGCTTTGCAACAACATCCCCCCGGTCAGTAAGAAAGGGAGCGGATGCATGCCTAGTTGTTTGCACTATTTGCCCGGCAAACTAAGGAAAAAGCTCTGCAATGACTTCGTTGGAAAACAGCCAGCCCTCGGGCGGGATCAGTCGCAGTCGCCCTCCTTCGCAACTGGCCCAACCTTTTTCAAAATAGGGATCTAGACGCCGCAAAGCCTGCTCCACCCTCGCAGGGCCAAAGCGCTGCCGTAAAGTTGCCAAATCCAGCCCTTCCTGCAAACGCAGCCCCAACATCACCGTGTCCATCCAGATTTCTTCTGCAGAGGCCGGTGGCGGGAGAGGGTGAACTTGGGCTTTGACCTGTTCAAAATACTTATGGAGAGTTTTCGGCTGTTGAATGCGCCGCCCCCCTTCGTAGCCGACCGATCCCATGCCAAAGCCAAAGTAAGGGCGATTTTCCCAGTACACCCGGTTGTGGCGACAGGCATACCCAGGGCGGGCAAAATTGGAGATCTCGTAGTGGATGTAGCCGGCTTGGGTGAGCAGCTCCCGCGCCATCAAGTACATTGCAACTGTGATTTCCTCAGGGGGCAAAGGGGCATCCCCCGGTCGGTACATCCGGCCAAAGCGGGTTCCCGGCTCAATCGTTAGATCATAGATGGAGACATGGGTGGGGTTGATCTCAAGAACAGCCTGCAGCGATTGCTGCCAGTGCGCCAACGTCTGGTAGGGCAGTCCAAAGATCAAGTCCAGGTTGAAATTCGCAAAGCCCACTGCCTGCAAGTCGGCCACAGCTTCGTAAACTTCTTCCACTCCATGCAGGCGACCGCAGGCGGCCAGCAGCTCCGCTTGAAAGGCCTGTACCCCCAGGCTAATGCGGCTAACCCCCAGATCCCGGTAGCCCGCCAACTGCTCCCGCGTCAGGGTGCCGGGGTTGGCCTCGAGCGAAATCTCGCAGTCAGGATGTAAGGGGATCCTCTCCCTGAGTTGAGCCAAGATCCGGCCCAATTGCTCCACCGTCAGCAGGGAAGGGGTGCCGCCGCCAAAGAAAATGCTGGTCAAGGGTTGGGGATCCCCAGCCAAATGGCGGTAGCGGTAGGCCCCCCCGATCTCTTGGCAGAGCACCTGCACATAGGTTTCTATTAGCTCGCGCGTGCCTAGGCCGGTGGCAAAATCGCAGTAATGGCAGCGCTGCCGGCAGAAGGGGATGTGCAGATAGGCGGCCTCTGGCCAGCCAAGCTGAGTGGAGAGGGCAAAGTCTTCTGCGGAGGCTGCAACCACCATAGCTCCCTACCTTGCTAAAACCACTATACTGGTAGGCTTGTAAGGGATCCCATGAACGCTGTGCGCCTGGCGGTGATTGACTACGAGGCCGGCAACCTGCATTCGGCTTGCAAAGGGCTAGAGCGGGCTGGAGCCGAAGTGCAGCTGGTCACAGAGCCGGCTGGGCTGGCGGCTTTTGATGGCCTCGTTCTGCCGGGAGATGGGGCCTTTGACCCAGCCATGCAGCAGTTGCGGGCGCGGGGCTTTGTGGAGGCTATCCAAGAAGCAATCGAGCGGCAGCAGCCCTTTCTGGGCATCTGCCTTGGACTGCAGGTTTTGTTTGAGGGGAGCGAAGAGGGGGTGGAGCCAGGGCTGGGCCTTGTACCCGGACAAGTGCGACGCTTTCAACCGGAGCCAGGCCTGCGCATCCCCCACATGGGCTGGAACCAGTTGCACCTCACCCAGCCCCTGTCTCCTCTTTGGGCAGGGATCCCTGACCAAAGCTGGGTTTACTTTGTCCACTCCTATCACGCCGTGCCCGAGGATCCCAGCTGGGTGGCCGCCACTACCCAACACGGCAGCCAAACCTGTGTGGCCGCCCTTGCCCGCGGCGCCTTGTTTGCCACCCAATTTCACCCCGAAAAGTCTGGCCCTGTAGGCTTGAAGATATTGCAAAACTTTGTCGAGTTTGTTGCCCGTCGCTTGCCTGCTGCCCGAGCTTAGCGTTCTATGAACTACTGGTTGATGAAATCGGAGCCCAGCGTCTACAGCATCTGGGATCTGCAGCGGGAGGGCCAAACCCTTTGGGACGGCGTGCGCAACTACCAAGCCCGCAACTACCTAAAAGCCATGCAGGTGGGGGATCGCGCCTTTTTCTACCACTCCAACGCCAACCCCCCCGGTATTGCCGGCCTGATGGAGATCCGAGAAACCCAGGTGGTGGATCCCAGCCAGTTTGATCCCACCAGCCCCTACTACGATCCCCAATCAACCCCTGCAGCGCCCCGCTGGCACACGGTGCGGGTGGAATTCGTCGCCGCCTTTGAGCGCTTGATCCCTTTGGCCGAGTTGCGGGCCACTTTTACCCCTGCAGAGTTGGAGGTGGTGCGGCGAGGTACGCGCCTATCGGTGATGCCCGTTTCCCAAGCTGTTGCAGAGCGGCTGCTGGCCTTGGCGACCTCTTCTCCCTAGCTCTACCAGGTTGGAGCAAGCTAGCCGGGACTCCCTATCCTTGCCAAAACCTTCAAAAGCCAAAGGCTGAGAGGCCCCAGCGCTGCAAGCTCTCGAAAGCGGCGTAGGCCGTTAAATCCGGCTGCAAGGGCGTAATCGACACATAGCCTTCGGCAACCGCCCGCACATCGGAGCAGGGATCCACCTCCTCTTCCACCACCTCTCCTGCCAGCCAGTAGTAGGCCTTGCCACGGGGATCTACCCGTTTCTCGTAGAGATCCGTGTACTTGCGCCAGGCTAGGCGGGCCAAGACCATGCCGCGTATTTCAGCCAGCTCTAGCGGGGGCACGTTGACGTTCAACAGCATCGGCTTCTCTAAAGGCTTCAGGCTCAGCTTCTCCAGCAGCATCAGCACCACCTGGGCCGCCGGCTGAAAATCCTGGTGGGTAAAGCTGGCCAGGCTCACCGCTAGGCTGGGGATCCCTTCCAACAACCCTTCCATGGCCGCTGAGACGGTGCCGGAGTAGAGTACATCGGTGCCCAAATTGGCTCCCTGATTGATGCCGGAAATCACCCAATCGGGGGGGCGGTCCAGTAGCCCATCCAAACCCAGCTTGACACAGTCCGAAGGCGTGCCGGAACAGGCCCAGGCTTGCACCTCTGGCGGAAACCCCTCCCGCACCGGATCCACCCGCAGCGGTTTGTGCAGCGTCAAGGCGTGGCCGGTGGCCGAGCGCTCCCGATCCGGGCACACTACCGTCACCTGGTGCCCGCCTATCTGAGCCAGCGCTGCCGCTAAACACTGCACTCCCGCCGCTTGGATGCCGTCATCGTTGCTCACGAGAATGTTCATCGGTGCCCCTCCTCACCGCCTCCAAGCAACCCGGCTGCCCTCATCATGCTATCTGCTGCCAAGCCTACAGCCGGCCAGGAGCCAGGAAAAAACGAAGAGTGCGGCTTCCGCATGTTATTATTGAGCGTAGCCCTGTGAACAACATCCGTATAACCACGGTGTTGTTCTATGAATCTTAAGTGTCATTATGAAGCTAAGGTAAAGCCACTGCCGAAGTTCCCTTCCTCCTGGTTTATCCTTCCGCTAGGGTCTGGCCTTTTCTTTCAAACTCTTTTGATGGCTCGATGGAGCGGAAGAGGCGGCAAAGTTCATCTAGTTACTCAATTGACAGGAAGCCTATCCCATGTCCCTAGTTTCCATCACATCGGCAGCGGAGGCTCAGGAATGGCGGGAACTCTGCCAGTGGGCCGAAGAGCACTACCGCTGTCGCACTTTTCCCAAGGACGTGCGCATCCCCACCCGTCCGGGCCTGGTCTACATCCCCCAAGAAGGCGTGGTGCGCCTAGTTAGCCAAACGCCGGAGCGGCGGGAGGTTTTTGTCGGGTTTATCACACCCGGCGTGCCCTTTGAGCTGAGCAACCCGGAGCGCTTTGAGCTAAAAGCTTGCACCCATGTCGATCGCACCACGGTAATGTGGTTTTACTGGCAGGATCTGGAGCAGTGGCCCTATCTGCACCAGAAAGTTCAAGAAAGCTTCCGTCAGCAACTGCAACGCAAGTTGCTTTGGTTAGGCAACCTGGGCCAACGGCGTGCCATTGACCGCCTCAAGGGCTTCCTAACGCTGTTGATTGAAGAGTACGGGCAGCTCTGTGAGCAGGGGATGTACCTTCCCTGGACTCTGACCCACGCCCAGATTGGGGACGCCATTGGGGCGACCCGTGTAACGGTTACTCGCTTGCTGGGATCCCTGCGCTCGAAAGGGTTTGTGCAGGTGCTGGATCAAAACTTAATTTGCCTTCCCAACGGGGTGAAGCTGCAGTCCGTGCCAAAAAAGGCGGCTAGCGCCTAAGCTATGGGCCTGCAGCTCTACTACCGTGCGTGGGGAGAAGGGATCCCTTCCCTGCCCATCCTACTGCTCCACGGCCATCCGGGCAATGCTGACTGCATGGAAGTTTTTGCTGAGGCGGTGGCGGGGATGCACCCCTGTGTGGCGCCGGATCTGCGTGGCTACGGGCGTTCGCAGGTACGGGATCCCTTTGAGATGGCAACTCACCTAGAGGACTTGCAGGAGCTGCTGGATTGCCTGGGCTGGCAGGAGTGTCTGGTGTTGGGCTGGTCGTTGGGTGGGATCCTGGCCCTGGAGTTGGCCTTGCGCCTGCCGCAGCGGGTCAAGGGCTTGGTTTTGGTAGCCAGCGCCGCCTGTCCTCGTAGCAACCATCCCCCCATCACCGTTGGGGATCAGCTTAACACCGGCATTGCTTCGCTGCTCAACTGGCTTTGGCCCGGCTGGAGTTGGAACATCAACACCTTTGGCCGCCGCTCTCTCTACCGCTACCTCATCCAGCAACACACCTCAACCGCCTATCGCTACTTGGCCCAGGTGGCTTTGCCTGCCTATCTGCACACCTCTCCCCAAGCCCGCCGCGCTTTGCGCACCGCCCTGCAACAGGGCTACAACCGTGAGGGGGAGCTGCAGCACCTGCGCCTACCTGTGTTGCTCCTCGCCGGCGAGCGGGATCGCCACATCACCGCCGCTAGCAGCTTGGCCACCGCCCGCCTTCTACCCCAGTGCACCTGCATTGTCTATCCCGATGTGGCCCACCTCTTCCCGTGGGAGATCCCTGAACAGGTAGGACGGGATCTGCGTCGCTGGCTTAGCGCTCAGGACTGGGACAAAGGGAGCTCTTCTAACCCACCCTCAGCGGAAGGAGCCGCAGCCTGAACTTGGACCAGCTTGCGCAGCCGGGCAAAGGCCTCTTCCTCCAGCCGGATCTGCTGCTGCTGCTGTTCTTCCGGGGTGCGCAGGCGTTTTCCCAGCGGCTGTTGCAGCGTGCCCAAAAGTAAGGGCTCGGAGACGCCCGGCTCAGGGTGGATGACGGTGCGGGCCTGCAGGGTAAATACCGGCGAGCCGGTGGAGAAGCGACCGGAGGACGCCAAATCGCTGGCCGCCTGCTTCAGCGTGAGGATCAGGTGCTCTGGGGTAATGTCCGGGCTGACGGCGATGACCGCCCGCTCTGCCCCTTGGTCATAGACCGTGGTGTAGGGGGCAGCGCCGGGAATGCGGGAGCGAAAGATCGGCCCTAAACTGAGGGCAAAACAGCCCGCCGTTAAGACCAGCGTAAAGGCCGTGTAGCCCACCAGCGAAAACTTCCAAGGCCAGTTGCGGATCCAGGCCAGCAGGGTAAGCAGAGCCAGCAGACCCGCCACCCCCAGCCCCACCTGGGTGGCAGAGGCGAAGAAAGATTGCAAGGATCCATCCATCATTTACAGGGAGAAGGAGTTCGGACTCAGCAGTCTCATCTTAAGCAATCTGGCAATCCTCTCAACTGCTTGCTGGCTCTAGCCGGGAGGAGATAGGCTTGCGACTCCATCTGCCAAACCAGCTCTCGCTGATCCCAGAAGTGCCGGCAGCTCTGTGCCTTTTAGAACTGTTTTTTATGCTACTGAATGAGCATTGCTGGCAAGAAGAACGCTGAAAACAATGCGAAGGAAACGAACGACGGTATCAGCAAGATGGATATAATGCCAGCGAAGCGGCTTGAGAACTGTTGGCATGTCATCTTCAACCCTATCTGATGGAGCGCATCACCGGCTTGATTCTATGGATCCCTCGGTAGCTTTGCAGACCGCGAGAGACTCACTATTTGACCTCGGCAACCTCACCGCTGGGATCGTTAACGAATACCACGACGTAGTCAGCAACTCCGTGCTGCTGGAGAAGCTGGAGGACTTTCGGGTTGTCTACGAAGAGGCCGTTGCCCGCCTGCGGAAGCCCTCCTTCCGGATTGCCACCATTGGCACCACCTCTTCAGGTAAGTCCACCATTGTCAACGCTCTCATTGGTCGGAAAATCGCGCCTATCGAGGCCCAGGAGATGAGTGCCGGGATCCTGCGGATTAGGCACGGCGAGCGGAGCAAGTTAGTTATCCACAATACAGAAGGAGCCACCTGGGAATGCGGCACGTGGGAAGACCTGAGGGACGAAGAGATCTACAGCAGGCTCAAGCTGACAATGGAGGCCTACCACCAAGAGCGGCGAAAGAAGAGGAAGAAGGAGGATGAAGCCGACGTGGGCATCCCTCAGATAGACGTTGAGTGTCCGCTCCTTCCTGTCAGGGCTTCTTCTCTGTTAAACCTGCCTGAGGGCTTACAGGTTGAGATTTATGACTTGCCTGGCCTGAACTCAATCCAAGATAGAACAAGCCTCAGGATCATCCAAGAGCATGTCAGCAAGTGTTTTAGCCTTGTTGCACTGGATTACTCTCAGACAGATTGGCAAAGACGAGAAGCCCTCTTGAGAGAGCTAAAAGATGTTGTGGAGTTTCTCCGAGGTCAAACTAGCTTGATGATTTTCTTGCTCAATAGGGTTGACATGCGAAATCAAACCGACAACCCTCTAGAGCAAAAGGTCGAGGAGCTGAGAGAGGAAATTAAGGAGATTCTGGATCTTCCAGAGCTGCCTTTTATCATTCCGCTCTCTGCTAAGGCGCTCTTCTATGCCCAATGTGCCTGGGGAGCCAACTCTTCCGAAGGATCGGATGTGGATCCCAGTACTAGACAATGGATGCTCAGCGCTCTTTTTGAAGACTGTGCTAATCTCATCAAGGCTTCTACAAGAGGTGATAGGGAGCTGAAGTCTTGGATAGCAGACCTTGAAAACAAAGTCGAGGAAGGGCAGGCAATATCTGACAATGACACTAGGCTCTTGCTTGGCTACATCCGAGAGTGGAGCGGCGGCAACTTGCTATGGAGGGCATTGCGAGAAAGGATTCAAGCAGACACTGCAAGAGTTGTTATTCTCCCGGCAGTGCTACAAGTGATCAACTCAGCTAGAGAGATTAGCAGTGCCCTAGATGTCATAATCAATACAAGACGAATTCAGACGCTAGAGGAAGTAGATAGGCAAAGAAAATATATTCAAGAGAGACAAGAGCAATGCAAGGAAGCAATCAATCAAGTTGCCCAATCGTTTATCGCTGACATTACAGACTTACTCAACCAAGTTGCCAGTGCTAGTGGCACTCCTGAGTCCCTATCAAAGATTGAGGAGGAAGCCAGAAAGAAGGGCTGGCAGGGGTTTCCCGATTTTATTGACTTTGTGGATGAGCAAGTTAAAGATTTGATTAATAAAATCATCGCTACAGTTCGAGATGCACTCAAGCAAGAAATTGGTGTTTATCCGCTAGAAGATTCTCTGAAAGAAGTGATCCCTGCTCACATTGCCAACCTCGTTGCTAGATCTTGCGACATGACACTCAGAACGTTGAGGGATTGTGAGTGTCAGGGAGACAGCCTGATTCTGAGAGTACCTGTTGAGGAGAAAACCAAAAAGCCTCATGAGAAGATAGAAAGAGCTGAGCGCGCTGTTTTAGCTCTCTACCAATCGGTTAGGGACGCTCTCGAACATAGGGCCGAGTTTCTGTTACAGGCGAAGGCTCAAACTTTTGAGAGATTTGCGAACTCATTGATCTCTCAGCTTATTGCAAACCTTATTGGAGCCGTTGAAGAAATCCTCACAGTCTCTGAGGAAGATAAGCTAGGGATCCAGGAATTGATTCAAACTGGCGTTAAGCTGAGAAGCGAGCCCTTGCGCCTTACGCAAGATGTCTTTCTCTTTAATAAAAGAGCAAAGATAGAGACTACAAAGAAGGACAAAACTACAATAGTCGAGGAGCCTAGATCTTGCTTTGGAGGCAAGAAGTACAAGATAGCTAAAGTTGGGACGGAGTTCTATCAACAGCTAATTGTACCCAGCTTCGATAAGATGGCTGAGGAGTGGTCAAGCGGAGCAGATGCTGGTAAGCGAAAATTGTGGCAAGTTCTGAAAGAATGGATCATAGGTTACATGGAAGAACTAAGAGAGGCTACTCAA
>NZ_JANSJA010000096.1:0-1660 GCF_047462335.1 Synechococcus sp. H60.1 | reverse complement strand
GTGCTAGCCTCGAGGGCTAGCCAGTTTCGCGAATACTTTTCTCACCTTTCTCCCGGACAAAAAATAACAGAGAAGAATGCGTGTGAGCTTCTGTATAAAAACTCAAAGTATATCTGGAGAGGCACACAGAAAGAGTTTGAGGCTCTGAAAGAGGAAGTCGAGAAGTTTCCGGCTGAAAATCTCAATGATAAAAGTGCTTTTTATCTAGTGGCTCTCGAAGCTGACGAGGAGCTTCCTGGACTTGCCAGAGACGCGAGTCCTCTTGAGCGAAGGGATGCGTTTCTGGCTCTAGCCGGTAAAGCAAAGATTGTCTGGATTTCCCCCCCATTGCATTTGAACTCCTTTGCCAACAAGGATTTCTACCTTGTGTGACCGGAGCTTTGGGAGCGTAAGTCATGCTCATTCCAACTCTCCTTTTTGCTTCTCCTTCGATTGTCAGTGGGCTTTTGGATGGATCCCTGGTTCGCTACGGTGGCGTTGTTCGAGAAGCTGCCACGGGTCGCATCGTCAAGCATTTGGCCGAAGCTCCTGGCCTGACCAGCTTGCTGATGAATGCGCCGGTATCTCCTGAATCCGTGATTAATGCCCTTGGTCACCAAGCCACTCATCGAAAGCTTGAGGTTTTGCAGCAGACTGCCACCAAGATTTTGGGGCTTTCTCAGGTAGCTGCTGGCGCTAGCGTTTTAAACCTGGGGGTTAGCGCTATTGGCTTTACCTACATGCATTTCCGCCTGAATCAGTTGCAAGACTCTATTGCCCGCCTAGAGAAGATTGTTAGGGAAGGGCTCCAAGACATTCAGCAAAAGCTAGATGCACTTTCTGGCCAACTGGCCTATTTGCAAGCTTTGGCCGTTCAGAGTAGAGCCGAAATTCTGTTGGCTATCTCCAATTTGCATCGTGCTCTTTTCATTCAAAGTCTTGCTAAGCTGCAGGCAGAGCTGGTTAGTTTGCACCGATTCCCGGAGGCTTCTCCTCGCGATGCCCTTAAGGCGCTGGCGGAAGCCCGCATCTTTTTCTCCGACCAAGCCCATCAGATCCCTGTTGAGCGCCAGGCCCACTGCCTACTGCTTGGCGATATTGCCCTCAAGGGTTGGGCAGTTTCCCTAGCGGCGGAATCCCAGCTTCTGCTTAAGCATGGGTACCTGCAAGATGCCGTCGATGCCCTCGACTTTGAGGTTCCTCGTTTCCGGGAACTAAGCGAAAGGTGGTGTGCAGCTCTCTTGCCAGCGGATCGACCTCAGCTCCGGACCGCCTATACGTACACAGCTCCCGGCTTTGCTGGCCACATCTCTAGCGAACGCATCCAGCGCATTGCTCGTCTTTCCCCACTTGATCGAGCGCTTACACCGGAGCAGCGCTTCCTTAGGGAAAAGAATCTTTCTGTCGAGTTCCAGATGACCTACTTCCAAGAGCTGGACAAGTCTTGGTACCTTTCCCAAGCGGCTTTAGCCGAATACCTAGACACCCTCAGCGAGCTCGCGGAGCGCCTTGAAAGTCTCCAGTCTTTTGCTCACCTCTCTCGGGAGCTTAACCAAGCGGATCCCTACCAATTGATCCCATCTGAACCCCAAAGTCTTTATCTACTATCTGCTGGGTAATACAGCCTGTTAAAGAATCAAGGGGTACAGTAGCAACACTTAGCAAACCAACTCCGGAAGCA
>NZ_JANSJA010000095.1:0-1144 GCF_047462335.1 Synechococcus sp. H60.1 | reverse complement strand
GGCTCTAGTTGCCACGGCCATTGGTCTCAACACCTATGTGGGCGAGGTGGATCCCAAACTTCTGCGCACGTTTTAGCTAATCCGCCGCTCGCGCTAGCGGGACGTAGTCCTTGAAGCCCCGCCCTGTACCTCCCTATATCCCCCCGTATACGGGGGGACTGGGGGGCCGGTCAGGGTCGCTTGGGAGAGGCGGCAACATTCCAGTTATAAACAGGTACAATACTCTCATCATGAGAATTGCTTACCAGTACCGCTTGCGCCCTACTTCCAGGCAAGTTACCTGGATGGACGGCTGGCTGGAGCTGCTGTGTAGGCAGTACAACTATCGCTTGGCGGAACGGTTCAACTGGTGGGAGCAAAATCGCTGTGATATCCATGCTTGCTCTTTAGTGGTTTGTCACCTGCCTAAGTTGAAAGATCAGCCCACCTACTACTCCCAAAAACGAGACTTGGTCAATACTAAGGCTCTGTTTCCCGTTCACGCTAGCGGGACGGAGTCCTTGGGGCTGGTGATCAAAACGGCAACCGTCACCCGCAAGGTTGATGGGTGGTACGTGACCTTGAGCTTGCAGGATTCGTCTGTTCCTGAATTGAACCCTGACCCCCCAACGTGGGAAAACACAATTGGGATAGACCTGGGGCTCAATGCTTTTTGGGTGGCTGATGAAGGGGAATCGGTTGAGGTGCCCCAGTACTATCGCCGGACGGAGAAGAAGCTGAAGCGATTGCAAAGGGCCGTATCCAGGAAAAAGAAAGGGTCAAGTCGTTACAAAAAAGCAGTGAAACGACTAGCCAAGGTGCACCAGTAAAGTAGCCAATCAGCGCCGAGATTTCCACCACAAAACCGCTCATAAGCTCTTGAGAAAAGGGAAGCACGTAGCCCATGAGGCGTTGAACATCAAAGGTTTGGCAAGGACAAGGTTGGCCAAGTCTGTCCATGACGCCGGTTGGGGGCAGTTCCTGCAAATTCTGGCAGCCAAGACCGAGAGAGCCGGGCTGTTAACCATTGCAGTGGATCCCCGCGGTAGTAGCCAGGAGTGTTCGGGGTGTGGTCGTGAGGTTGCCAAAGAGCTGCATGAGCGGTGGCAAGATTGTCCGCATTGCGGGTTGAGTATTGGTGGAGACCACAACTCAGCGCGAGTTA
>NZ_JANSJA010000094.1:0-37020 GCF_047462335.1 Synechococcus sp. H60.1 | reverse complement strand
CCCTCGCAAATGGGTCTTGCATTCCTTGCCCCGCTTGGGTTTAATAGGGGTAGAGGTTCCCCCTTCGGGGGGATCCCTAGAAATTGGAAACACGAGGGTGTCGTCCGACAAGCCCTTGACCAGGAAGGTGGTTCCCCCTTCGGGGGGATCCCTAGAAATTGGAAACTAGCCTTAGCAGCCTTTGCCGACTTGGGCGACTGTGGAGCGGTTCCCCCTTCGGGGGGATCCCTAGAAATTGGAAACATAAACCGTCAGACAAGACGTAAAAATCCACACTGTGACGGCGGTTCCCCCTTCGGGGGGATCCCTAGAAATTGGAAACGCTCTGGATAGAAACCCCTTCCTGCCGGGCTGGCGGGGCGGTTCCCCCTTCGGGGGGATCCCTAGAAATTGGAAACCGAACGCTACCTCGCGTTCTTCCTGCGTCAGCTCCCAGCGGGGTTCCCCCTTCGGGGGGATCCCTAGAAATTGGAAACCCGTAGGCGTCGGCGAACGCCCTTAGCCCGTGAATGGCCGGTTCCCCCTTCGGGGGGATCCCTAGAAATTGGAAACTTAGCAGCAGCAGCACCATCGAGTCATCCAGACACTGCGCTGGTTCCCCCTTCGGGGGGATCCCTAGAAATTGGAAACGTCTGGGTGTTGCCGCACCGGGGACATGGTGGACGGTCGCGGTTCCCCCTTCGGGGGGATCCCTAGAAATTGGAAACGCAACCGGCACAACCAGTCCATCCCCTGCCGGTAGGCCTCGGGGATGTTCCCCCTTCGGGGGGATCCCTAGAAATTGGAAACTGTGTTGTACGAAGAGGCTGACGCCCTTCGTATGAGTGTTCCCCCTTCGGGGGGATCCCTAGAAATTGGAAACTTCATCAGCAGCACCTCGGCTGCCTGACTACTTAGAAGTTCCCCCTTCGGGGGGATCCCTAGAAATTGGAAACCCCAAGTTCAACCGAAGCCGGACATACCGACTCAAGGCAGTCGAGTTCCCCCTTCGGGGGGATCCCTAGAAATTGGAAACCTGTGGCCCAGTCGTCTGAGTTCACATAGACGAGGGTGTCGTGTTCCCCCTTCGGGGGGATCCCTAGAAATTGGAAACCTGAACGAGCAGGAGCAAGCCCGCCTGGTGGCACTGTTCCCCCTTCGGGGGGATCCCTAGAAATTGGAAACCGTAAGGAGTCAATAACCCGGGAATTGATGAAGCTGCGTTCCCCCTTCGGGGGGATCCCTAGAAATTGGAAACGTTCCCAGGGGGTGATGCGGGCCGGGTGCCCGCGGGAGTTGTTCCCCCTTCGGGGGGATCCCTAGAAATTGGAAACCTCTGGCACCCGACCTACACCCTTGAGAACGTAGTCGAAGTTCCCCCTTCGGGGGGATCCCTAGAAATTGGAAACCGCCGCCCAGAGCTCCTCCAGATCCCGGTCCACCTGGTTCCCCCTTCGGGGGGATCCCTAGAAATTGGAAACTTTCCTATGAGCTTTAACCGCTGCTCGGGCTTGAGTTGTTGCGTTCCCCCTTCGGGGGGATCCCTAGAAATTGGAAACTCCTCATCAGGCTCTCTCAGGGAGAGCCGAATGTTGTTCCCCCTTCGGGGGGATCCCTAGAAATTGGAAATGCCCCCGGCAACTACATTGCCGGCATCCACGAGACACACCTGGAGTTCCCCCTTCGGGGGGATCCCTAGAAATTGGAAATTACCGCTGGCGGAGCAGGAAGGGGAAGCGGAGCCGGAACGTTCCCCCTTCGGGGGGATCCCTAGAAATTGGAAACCTGCAGCCCGTCGCCGCTTTGGTGACGAGGAAGGCCGGTTCCCCCTTCGGGGGGATCCCTAGAAATTGGAAACATCCCCGTAGCTCCCGCAGTCCAGTTGCTCTGTACCGGTGTTCCCCCTTCGGGGGGATCCCTAGAAATTGGAAACTTGAGCATAGGGAGTGACCAGTAGCCAACTGGCTGACTAACGCGGTTCCCCCTTCGGGGGGATCCCTAGAAATTGGAAACCGCCCTCAGATCCATGGACTCCATTCGCATACAGAGCTCCCAAAGTTCCCCCTTCGGGGGGATCCCTAGAAATTGGAAACCATAGTTGTGGGTGAGGGTGGTGAACGACAAGTCCAGTTCCCCCTTCGGGGGGATCCCTAGAAATTGGAAACTTTCTGCAGCGCGAACGCTACCTCGCGTTCGGCTTGCTCAATCGTTCTCCCTTCGGGGGGATCCCTAGAAATTGGAAACCTTCTCGGGCTGTGGAAGCATGAGCCCGAGGGGGTTGCCGTTCCCCCTTCGGGGGGATCCCTAGAAATTGGAAACACAAACCCAATCCCGCAGCTCTTCTTCGCTGCTGGCTTCAGGTTCCCCCTTCGGGGGGATCCCTAGAAATTGGAAACTCCCGATTCCCAGGGCAATTCTCAGGAGCTCACTAAGTTCCCCCTTCGGGGGGATCCCTAGAAATTGGAAACGCCAGAGTTATCAAATACAGAGCGGTGGGGCATCCCGTTCTTAAGTTCCCCCTTCGGGGGGATCCCTAGAAATTGGAAACTTCCCATAATCGAACTCTTGATATGGAATGTAGATCTTTCCATTTTGTTCCCCCTTCGGGGGGATCCCTAGAAATTGGAAACACCTCAACGAGGTAGCAGTTGTTAAGGCTGGTGAACAGTTCCCCCTTCGGGGGGATCCCTAGAAATTGGAAACAAAGGCTTTAGAACTTCTACAGCCTTCACTAAGGCGTCTAAAACGGTTCCCCTTCGGGGGGATCCCTAGAAATTGGAAACGCCACGTTTTGTCCATGTGGCAATACACCACTAAAACCCTGGGTTCCCCTTCGGGGGGATCCCTAGAGAGTGGAAACTAAGAGCAACAAACAAAAGCCCCCGCGTTGGCGGGGGCTACTTCTTGGAGGGATCCCTAGGAATTGGAAAGGTCTACAGCTACCCGGTGGGCGCAGGCAAACCCGGAGAAGGCGACGGCGTTGAGGCCTTGACCGGGGAAGGTGCTATCGCCCACGCAGTAGAGGTTGGGAATGGCGGTGCGGTTGAAGGGCATGCCCAAGAGGCCCCAGGGAGTGCCGCGAGGGATGGGGCCGTAGGTGCCGTTGACGCGGCCCAAGAAGCGGCGGTGGGTGCGGGGAGTGCCCACCTCCAGCAGCTCAATGTGGGATCCCAGCTCTGGCCAGAGGGCCTCCAGGCGGCGGATAAGGCGTTTGGCTGCCGCTTGTTTTTGCTGCCGGTACTGCTCCGGGCCCAAGCCCTGCCAGGTCTGCATCCAACTGGGGGTAAAAGCGTGGACGATGTGGCAGCCCGGCGGGGCCAGCTCCGGATCCAAGAGGGTGGGAATAGAGACAAAGATCGTGCCCTGCTCCGCCTCCAGGTCTTGCCAATCTTCTAGAAGAATGTGGTGACAGTAGCGCTCGCCAGCCAGGGCCTCAGCCCGCACCCCCAGGTGCAAGCTTAAGAAACTGGGGGATTGCTGATAGCGGCTCTGCCAGCGCCGCTCCGCCGCCAGCAGGGATCCAGGCCAGAGGCGCTCAAAGGTATCCCAGCGGGTGGCATTGGAGATGATCTTGCGGGCAAAGAGCTTTTCCCCTCTGGAGAGCTCGACGCCCACGGCGCGGCCCCGTTCTTCCAAAATCCGCCGCACTGGCGCCCCGTAGCGGATTTGCCCCCCACAGGCCTCTAGCCCCTGGGCCAACTTCTGGGCAATCTGCCCCACCCCTCCCTTGGGGTAGTTGACGCCGCCGTAGTGGCGATCACAAAACACCATGCCGGCGTTGATCATGGGCGTGCGATCTGCCGGCACCACCGACCAGCAGTAGCACTCCATATCCACAAAGCGCCGCAGCGCCGGATCCCGTAGGTAGCGCCGCGCCACCTGGCCCACATTCACCGGCAAGTAGCGGGCCAAGGTCAGGCAGGCGCGGGGGTTACCGACAAAAGAGCGCCAGAGATAGCCCCACTCCTCCAAAGAGAGGAGCTCCATGGCGTTGAGGCTGTTGAAGATAGGCCAGAAGCTGTCGTAGAAGCGGCGGATGCTGCCCGCTTCTTGAGGGAAATAGCTGGCTAGCTCCTGCAAAAACTGCTCGTAGTCCCGGTGCACACGCGGGCTAAGCCCCTGGGGCAGGTGGTAGGCAATCTGCACCGGGTCAGGGATGGATTCCAAAGACTGGCCCACAGCAGCCAGGGCGCGGGTGAGCAAGTTGGTGGTACCTTGAGTGCCCAGGCCAAAGATCATGGAAGCCCCGACATCAAAGCGGTAGATCCCGTTGCCGTTGGGATCCGGACGCTCGAAGTAGCCAGCGCTGCCACCAGGAATGAGGTATTTTTCCAACACCAACACCTGGTAGCCTTTGGCCGCCAACTGGGTGGCCGCCACCAGCCCGCCGATCCCAGCGCCGATGACAATGACATCCCAAACAGAAGAGGGAGAAGCGGGAGTGGCTGTAGCCTGAGGTCGAGAAGAGAGCGTTTGAGTCAAGGGATCCTTACTAGTGCAATGCCAGTATCTCAACCTAGCAGAGCTTGCCAGCAAGCGGCGCAGGGCACTTGGGCAATCCCTTGGAGCTCGCAACGATTCAGAGCAGGTCTTTGAGGCCGCGGCTGCCAGCATAGCGGCTGTAGGCGTAGATTAACCCCAGGCTTAGCCCAGTTACCAGAAAGCTAAGGGCCGCTCCAAAGGGGTAGTCCAGGCTGGCGCCAAACTGCATCTGAATGACATTGCCAATTAGCAGGGTCTTGCTGCCCCCCAGCAAGTCCGGTACCACGAACATGCCCAGCGCTGGGATGGCCACCAGGATCAAGCCCGCCGCCAGCCCCGGCAGCGTTTGGGGAAAAAGCACCCACCAGAAGACCTGCCAGCCGTTGGCGTAGAGATCCCGGGCTGCCTCCGCCAGGCGCCAGTCAATGCGCTCCACTGCGGTGTAGAGAGGCAAGACCATGTAGGGCAAAAAGGTATAGACCATGCCCAGGTACACGGCCAGCCAGCTGGGGTAGAGAGCCGTCTGCGGTGGGATCCAGCCTAGCCAGGCGGCCAGGCGAGCTGGCCACCCTTCTGGCGCCAACACCACCATCCAGGCGTAGGTGCGAATCACTAGGTTAATCCAAAAGGGCACCACCACCAGCGTCAGCAGGAGATCCCGCTGCTGGGGCGGGTGGGCGGCAATAAAGAAAGCTAGGGGATAGGCCAGGAGCACACAAAAGAAGGTGGTGACGGCCGCCACCACCAGGCTGCGACCCAGGATCTGCCAGTAAATGGGCGTCCACCCCAGGGGGCCGTAGCCGAGAATGCGCAGGTAGTTGGCCAGCGTCAGGGGCAGTCCCACCTGGCCAAACTCGCCGCGGCTGAGAAAGCTGCAGGCCAAGAGCAGCAGTCCCGGCAGCACCAAAAACACCACCACCCACAGCACCCCCGGCCCGGCAAAGATGAGGCTGTGCAGCAGCTCCTGCCAGGGGGAGAGCAATTCCCCGGCGCGCACCTGGGCACGCTGGCCAGAAGAAGGGATCCCTGGCCATCTCAGCATGGGGGATCCTCCTGCCGGGGATCCGGCCGCAGGCGCACCAGGCTCTTGGGGGGCAGGTGGGCCACCAGCGCCTCGCCGATCTCAAACCCCGCCTCCTCAATATCCGTGTTGAGGGCGGTGGCCTTGAGCTGCTGTCCATTGGCCGTCTGCAGCAAGTACTGGTTCTCCGCCCCGGTGTAGATGAGGTTTTCCACCCGCACCGGCACTTGGTTGGGCAGCAGATCCCAGCCGCTACGGGAAAGCTGAATCTTTTCTGGGCGGATGGCCAACTGCACCGGCTCCAAGTTGGGCTGGATCCCGGGCACTTTGAGCTTGCCTAGGGGCGTATCCACGCAGTCTGTGCCACAGGCGATCCCTTGGATAAGGTTGCTGGCTCCCAGAAAGTCCGCCACAAAGGCAGTTGCCGGCCGCTCGTACACCTCGTCAATGGGGCCGACTTGCTCAATGCGTCCGGTCCGCATCACCGCCACCCGGTCGCTGGTGACCAAGGCCTCCTCCTGGTCGTGGGTAACGAAAATAAACGTCATGCCCAGGCGGCGCTGCAATTCGCACAACTGCACCTGAAGCTGCTTGCGCAACTTAGCATCCAACGCCGAGAGCGGCTCATCCAATAGCAGCACCTCCGGCTCATTGACCAAGGCGCGGGCCAGGGCCACCCGCTGCTGCTGCCCCCCGGAGAGTTCCTGGGGCTTGCGCTTAGCCAGATCCCCGATCTCCACCAATTCCAGGGCAGCGGCCACCCGCTTGTGCAGGGCCTCCCCTCGCACCCCCCGCATGCGCAGGCCAAAGGCGACGTTTTCCTCCACCGTCATAAAGGGAAAAAGGGCATAGCTCTGAAACACGGTGTTGACATTGCGCTTGTGGGCGGGCAGGTGGCTTACGGGGCGCCCGCGGATCACTACCTCGCCAGCATCGGCCATTTCCAGGCCAGCGATGATGCGTAGCAAAGTGGTCTTGCCGCAGCCAGAGGGGCCCAATAGGCCAAAAAACTCGCCTCGCCGAATCTGCAAGGTGATGCCATCGAGAGCCACGAAGTTGCCAAAGCGCTTGCGAATCCCCTTGAGCTCCACATCCCAGTCAGGATTCTGGGAAAGGCCAGCACTGATGCCTGCCATCGCGGTTAACAGCCTTGCACTACTCTTAACCCAGTATGCAGGTTTGCGGTGCAGGGGGGTGGGCAGGCGGGCGCCCTACAGCCATTCCGCCTCCGGCGTTTCTTCCCCTGCTTGCTCCTGGGCCCCCCAGACCCAAGCGGTGAGGTCCTGGGCAGGGATCCCTTGCGGCATGAGCCCGTGGCAGCGGGAGCAAAACAGACAACTGGCACAGCGTTCACCGTAGGGGATCCCGGGAAAGTCCTGCGCCTCCAGTTGCCGCAGACGGGCCAGGGTGGCCTTGAGGTGGGCCAGATCCCGCTCGTAGGCGGCGGCGCTGTAGCGCAGCTGAAAAGGCTGCTGCGGGTGTTGCACATACCAAAAGGTTAGTTGCACCTGCTCCGGCTGGAAGGGGACTTCCAGGGGCAGTTGATCGGCCACCCCACACAGCAGCAGCGGGTAGAGGCGCACCTGCCAGTCCTGGGCCAACTGTTCGTCGGGGGGGCGCTGCCGCTCCGTCTTCCAATCCACAATGTGCAGGGATCCCGGGGCAATCACCAGCCGATCCAGGCGGGCAGTGAGGTTAAACCCCTCTATGCGCTGCCAGAGGGGCAATTCGGCCAACACCCGCCCCTGCGGATGGGCATGAGGACTGGCCAAGAACACCTGCCACCACTGGCGTACTGTCTCGTCCAAGGCAGACAAGCGCGGCTCCACCTGCCGCCCGCGGCTGTACCACTCCACCAGGCGGTGGAACTGCTGGCCTCGCCGTTGTTCTGCTTCGTGCTCAAAGGCATTGGCTGCAGGCCAGAGGAGCCGCTCTAGGTACACGTAGCAAAACAAGCGGGGGCAGTAGTCCAATAGCGATAGAGCCGAAGCCGAGAGGTTGACCTGCTCAAGCCCCAACCTCAGCGAGGAAAGAGCGGAAGGGATCCCGGACATGGACCAAGACGAGAAGTTCATGACGATTCGAGGGGACTGCAATTGGGTCGGCTGCCAGGACAAAGAATGGCCTCTAGAAAGGGATAGAATTAAACTCAGGCTGGCGCTAGAGGTTTTGGTTTTTGGCCACTAGCGCCTGAGCCTTGGCAAACCGTCTTGAGAGCGAGGAAAAGGCCGTGGAGCTAGCTGAGATCGAGGAGTTGATGAACAAAGCAGTGCAGGCCACCCAGCGCTCCTTTAACACGGTGCGCACCGGGCGGGCCAATGCCAGCCTGCTGGATCGCGTTCAAGTAGAGTACTACGGCGTTCCCACTCCCCTGAAGGCGCTAGCCAGCATTACCACTCCAGATGCCAGCACTCTCTTGATCCAGCCTTTTGATCCCTCGACCCTGGCGGCAATTGAGCGGGCCATCGTCGCCTCCGACCTGGGCCTAACCCCCAGCAACGACGGCAAGGTGGTGCGCCTCAACATCCCTCCTCTAACAGAAGAGCGCCGCAAAGAGCTGAGCAAACAGGTGGCCAAGCTGGCCGAAGAGGGCCGGGTTTCTATTCGCAACATTCGCCGCGACGCCATTGACGCGGTGCGCAAGCAGGAGAAAAACGGCGAGATCTCCGAAGACGAATCCAAGAGTCGCCAAGAAGAGATCCAAAAATTGACCGACCGCTATGTCAAGAAGATTGACGAGCTGCTGGCAGAGAAAGAAAAGGAACTAACTACGCTCTAGGACTTGCAGCAGCGCTTTCCCTCGATCCCTATAGCCAGAGTTTGGCTTCGATCAGGAGGGGGAGGGCGGGCTTGTAGCATGAATCTTATCCTGTGTCATCAAGCGGCAGATTTTGACACCCTGGGGGCGGCGGTGGGCGCAGCCCGGCTCTATCCAGGTGCTCGTATTGCCTTGACCGGCGGATCCCTGCCGGGGGTGCAGGAGTTCTTGGCCCTCTACCGGGACGAGTTTCCCCTCATCGAGCTGCGCTCGGTGGATCCCCGCCAGGTGCAGCGCTGGATCCTGGTAGATTGCCACGATCCGGATCGCCTGGGCAAGGCCGCTGCATGGTTGAGCGCACCCGGGACGCAGATCGAGATCTTTGACCACCATGTCGGGGATCCGCCAACCCCGCCCGAGCGCCTGTGGCCCCAGCAGCAAGTTAGCGCTCACATTGAGGCGGTGGGATCCACCTGTACCCTCCTAGTGGAGCGGCTACAGGCGGCTGGGATCCGCCTCAGCCCCTTTGAGCGGCTGGCCCTGGCTTTGGGCATCCACATGGACACGGGATCCCTGACCTTCCCGGAAACCACGGCCCGCGACGCTGCCGCCCTCACCTGGCTGTTGCAGCAGGGGGTAAACCTGGTGTTGTTGCGGCGCTTCTTGGGGGATGGCCTTACCCCCTTGATGCAGGAGCTGCTGAGTCAGGGGTTGGCCCAGATGCAGGTGGAGGAGGTGGGGGAGTACCGCCTGGGAATGTGGCTGCTGGAGTTGCCGGAGTTTGTGCCCGGCTTGGCCGGCCTGGTGATGCGGCTGATGGAGCTGACAGGGGTGGATGTGCTGCTCTTGGTGGCACGGCAAGGGGAGCGGCTCAGCCTCATCGGGCGGGCACGGCAGGAGTTTGTCCAACTGGGCCAGGTGATGGCCCGCTACGGCGGCGGGGGCCACGACTGCGCGGCAGCAGCTACCCTAAAAGCCTCCCCAGGCCAGCCCTTGCCCGATCCAGCCCAGGTGCTGGCCGACCTCATCCAGGCAGTTAAAGAGCGGATCCCGCCGCCGGTGACGGCTAAGGATTTGATGTCCTCACCGGTGCGCACCATTCGGCCCGAGGTTACCATCCAGGAGGCGCAGCGGGTGCTGCTGCGCTACGGCCACTCTGGCCTGGTGGTGGTGGACGCCCAGGGCCGCCTGGTGGGGGTGATCTCGCGGCGGGACATTGACATTGCCCTGCACCACGGCTTTGGCCATGCCCCCGTCAAGGGCTACATGACCACGGATGTCAAGACCCTCTCCCCCGACACTCCGCTGGCGGAGATCCAGCGGCTGATGGTGCAGTGGGACATTGGCCGTCTGCCAGTGCTTCAGGATGGCCAATTGGTGGGCATTGTTACCCGCACCGACGTGTTGCGGCACCTGCACGAGCTGCCGGCCCTCTCGCCTCGCCTAGCTGTTCCTGCCCTCTCCTGTCCTCTGGATCTCACCTTTGCCGCTCTCTCGCCGCGGCACCGCCAGTTGCTAGAGGAAGCTGCCCGCCTTGCCGACGAAAAGGGTCTGCGGCTGTATCTGGTGGGGGGAGCGGTGCGGGATCTACTGCTGCACCAGTGGGGACGGCAGCCTCCCTCTCGCCTGGAGCGGCTAGATCTGGACTTGGTGGTGGACGGGCCTTACCCCGTGGCCGCCGATGGTACGGATCCGCCGGGCTGGGGGTTGATCTTGGGGAAGGCCCTCAAGCAGCACTTCCCCGAGGCGCGGTTGGAGATCCACGGCAAGTTCCAGACGGCAGCCCTGATCTGGCCAGGGGGCTTCTGTGTGGATATTGCCAGTGCCCGCACGGAGTTTTACCCCTACCCGGCTTCGCCACCTGAGGTGGCCATGGGATCCATCCAGCAAGATCTCTACCGGCGGGATTTTTCCATCAACGCCCTGGCCCTGCGCCTCAACGGCCCCCAGCGGGGTCAGTTGCTGGATTTTTTTGGCGGGCAAGCGGATTTGCAGCAGGGGATCATCCGCGCTCTCCACCCCAACAGCTTCATTGAGGATCCCACCCGCATCTACCGGGCGGTGCGCTTTGCTGTGCACCTGGGCTTTACGCTGGATCCGACCACCGAAGAGTGGATCCGCGCTGCTGTAGCCAGCGGCCTCCACGATGCCGTTGGCGGGGAGCGCCTCAAGCAGGAGCTGGCCTACATCCTCCGCTCCCAGGACTGGCCCTTGGCCTTTGAGCGGCTCTCGGCCTGGGGAGCCCTGCGCTGCATTCACCCCGATCTAACCTGGGAGCCTTCCCTGTGCCAGCGGCTGCAACGGGTTGGCCGCTGGGCCTATCACTTCCGCCGCCGCTACCCCGAGTTGGGATCCCAGGAGATCTGGCAACTGCGCCTGGAAGCTCTGCTTCTGGCGCTCCCCCAAGCGCCCCAGGTGGCAAGCCAGCTCCACCTCACCCAAGCAGGCATCGAACGCCTCAGCCATTTTCCCTCTTACCAAACCCTGCTGGCGCAACTGGCAAGCGGATCCCTATCCCCAGCTCAGGTGGTACAACGGCTGCAGAGGCTGCGCATCCCGGCGGTGATCCTGTTGGCTGGGCTCGCCGCTAAGCCGGCGCGGCGGCTGATCTGGCGCTACCTGCAGGAGTGGCATTGGGTGAAGCCGCTCCTCAACGGGCATGATTTGCGTTGCCTGGGCTACAAGCCGAGTCCTCTCTTTCAGGAGATTCTGGATCGCCTGCGCTGCCTCACCCTCAACGGCGAGCTCACCACTCGCGCTGAGGCAGAAGCCTGGCTGCGGGAACACTTCCCCTTGCCGCAAGCTCAGTCAAAGTAGCCAAAAGGGTAGAGGGGTTTCCATTTCTGGTAGGACGATCCCATTGCCAGATCGCTAGCCTAAGAGAAGGCTGTCTTGGAGGCATCCAATGCGGGTATTAAGACCTCGCTCTGCTGCCGAGGCAATCCCGCTGGTGGGCCCCATCCCCTCTCAGAGAAGGAGTTGCTGCGCGGCCAAGCCGGTTGCCTTTGCTCTACTGGCCATCCTTGCCGCTGGGATGGGATCCCCTGCCCAAGCCCAAGACCTGGGTCGGCTGCTGATCCACGGCCTGCAATGGCTGCAGGTGAGCCAGATGAACGATGCCCAAGAGGTGAGCTTGGGCCGCCAGATCGACCAGCAACTGAAAGCCCGCGGACAGATTCGCGTCAGTGCAGATCCCTATTGGGTGGAGCGGGTGAATCGCATCGGCCAGCGGCTGGCCGCCCACAGCGAACGCCCCAACTTGCCCTATACCTTTCAGGTGGTGGAGGATCCAGACATCAACGCCTTTGCCACGATGGGCGGTTTTGTTTACATCACCACTGGCGCCCTGGAAGCTGCCGACAACGACGACCAAATTGCCGCTGTCTTGGGCCACGAAATCGCCCATATCAGCGAACGTCACGGCCTTCAACAACTGCAGCAGGCTGCCGCCGCCCGCTTTGGCGCCCAATTCTTGGGACTCGATGACAACACCTTGGCTGCCCTAGCCCTGGAGCTGGGAGTACGCCGACCGCAAAGCCGCGAAAACGAGTTTGTCGCCGACGAAAAAGGTCTGTGGGCCACCTATCGCGCCGGCTTCGATCCCAGGGGCATGTCGCAATTTTTGGCCAAGTTGCAATTCCGTCCATCCCTGCCGGACTTCTTGCGTACCCATCCCCCCATCGCGGAGCGCATCGCCCGCCTCAACCAGCTTATCGCTGAGCACAGCATGGTCAGCCCTGCCGCCTATGGCTCCGGCGGCTCCACTTGGCCTTCGCAATCTCTCCCCCAAACCCAGCGCCCCGAAATTGAGATTCTGCCGCTGCTGCCGGTTTTGCCCTGAGTAGCCCGCTGGGATCCGTTTTTCCCCGTAGGGTGGAGATCGACACCTGGTGGGGAATGCTTCGCACCGCTGGCGCGAGCAGTAGGCAAGGGTAGTCTTGTAAGCTGAGAAAGAGCTCCCCACCTGCCCTGTACGCAGTTCATCTAAAGTGGGCCGTAGGACTGGCTAAGCTAGAAGGCATGGGAAAAACGTCAAGCACCAGAACGTGCCACACTGGATCCCATCTCTTCAACAGCGGCGCCCATGGATCCCTGTCTAATCCCTGTCAAGCTTCCCCACAGCTCCTACGACATTCTCATCCAGTCCCCCGCAGGTTCCGGCGGCCACAGCCTCAGCCAGTTGGGATCCCAGATGGGAGCTTTGGGGCTAGCCGGCAAGGTGCTGGTGGTGAGCCATCCGGGTATTGCCAAGCATTTTGCCGAAAAGTTGATGCAAGGGTTGCAACAAGCCGGGTTTGCCGCCCATCTTTTTCTGTTGCCCGCCGGCGAGCGCTACAAGACCCTGCGCTCCGTGGCCAAGATCTATGATGCTGCCTTGAGCTTTGGCCTGGAGCGCTCCTCCACCCTCGTGGCCTTAGGAGGCGGGGTAATCGGGGATATGGTGGGGTTTGCTGCCGCCACCTGGCTGCGCGGGATCCCTTGGGTGCAGGTGCCCACCTCGCTTTTGGCCATGGTGGATGCGGCCATTGGCGGCAAGACCGGCGTCAACCATCCCGGGGGGAAAAACCTAATTGGGGCCTTCTACCAGCCGCGCCTGGTGTGGATTGATCCAACGGTGTTGCAGACCTTGCCCCGGCGGGAGTTTACTTCAGCCCTAGCCGAAGTGATCAAGTACGGCGTCATCCAGGCTGCCGACCTGTTTGAGTTTTTGGAAGACCGGCCCAGGCTGAGCCGCTATGCCGACTTTGCTCCCGCAGATCTGCACTATCTGCTGCGCCGCTGTGCCGAGTGCAAAGCCTGGGTGGTACAACAAGACGAACGAGAGGGGGGCCTGCGAGCCATCCTCAACTACGGCCACACCCTCGGCCATGCCCTGGAAACTGTTACCGGCTACCGCCGCTACCTGCACGGGGAGGCGGTTGCCATTGGCATGGTGGCTGCGGGGGAGATCGCCCGTCGCCTGGGGTGGTGGAGCGCGACTGAGGCCGAGCGGCAGCGACGCCTTATCGAAAGGGCAGGGCTGCCCAGCCACTGGCCCGCCGGGATCCCTTGGGAGGCGGTGCTGCAGGCGCTGCAGGCAGACAAAAAAGTCAAGCAAGGGCGGATCCGCTTCGTTCTGCCCCGCCGGATTGGCCAAGCGGAGCTGACCGATCAAGTCGAGCTGGCGGATGTGCAGGCCGCTCTGGCCGCAATGACAGCAACCTCTTGAACCCTAGAATTAGGAAGACCTGAGGACAAGAAAGCATGGGACGGCAACAACGGGTAGCCATCTTGGGGGCCACAGGAGCCGTAGGAATGGAGCTGCTAAAGCTGCTGGAAGAGCGCCGCTTTCCGGTGGCAGAGCTGAAGCTGTTGGCCTCGCCCCGCTCGGCGGGCACCCACTTGACCTTCAAGGGAGAACGGATCCCGGTGGAGCCGGTTGCAGAAGCGTCCTTTCGGGGTCTGGACCTGGTCTTGGCCTCTGCCGGGGCAAGTGTTTCCAAAACTTGGGCCAAGACCATCGTCGAGGCAGGGGCAGTGCTAATTGACAACTCCAGCGCCTTCCGCCTGGATCCCGATGTCCCCCTGGTGGTGCCGGAGGTCAACCCCCAGGAAGCCTTTCGCCACCAGGGGATCCTCGCCAACCCCAACTGCACCACCATCCTAATGTGCGTGGCCATCTACCCGCTGCATCGCCACATCCCGCTGCGCCGCGTGGTGGCTGCCACCTACCAGTCCGCCAGCGGGGCCGGGGCCCGCGCCATGGTGGAGCTAGAGGAGCAAACCCGCGCCTACCTGCAAGGCCAACCGTTGCAGCCGCAGGTGTTCCCCTATCCCATTGCCTTCAACCTCTTCCTCCACAACAGCCCTCTGCAAGAAAACGGCTACTGCCAGGAAGAGATGAAGATGGTCAACGAGTCCCGCAAGATTATGGGATCCCCCCACCTACGGCTGACGGCTACCTGCGTGCGGGTACCGGTGCTGCGCACCCATGCCGAGGCCCTCAACCTGGAGTTCGAGCAGCCCTTTCCGGTGGAACAAGCCCGACAAATTCTGGCCCAGGCTCCGGGGGTGGTGCTTATCGAAGATTGGGAACGCAACCGCTTCCCCATGCCCATTGATGTAGCCGGCAAAGACGAAGTGGCCGTGGGCCGCCTCCGCCAGGACATCTCCGAGCCCAAAGCCCTAGAGCTGTGGCTGTGCGGGGATCAGATCCGCAAAGGAGCAGCCCTCAACGCCATTCAAATTGCCGAGCTGCTTTTGAAGGACTAACTGCAAGCTGAACACCTTTAGACGCTGTAATCGGCAACGCGTTTTCCGCAGGGGCGGCAGCTCAGTTCTAGAGAGCCTAGCACCAAGATGAGTTTATTGAAAGTGACGAAAAACATTGACACCCGGGTTGTCTGGTGCCTAGCAGGGTAACGAGCTCCAGAGCGGGGATCCGCCTACGACACTTGTGGGGAAGGTTGCAAGCTGCGCCTCAGCAGCCGGAGAGCCATCTTCAGCCGTCGAGGAGAAAGAGCCGGCGGATGGGGGAAAATTGAGAGGCATTGGGCCTTGACGGAGAGTGGCTTGTGCATCCAATTGCAACGGGATCCCTGGCCAGCCTTGTGGCCGGCTTGGCGACGGGGTTGGGGGCTTTGCCGGCGCTGTTTCTCCCCTCGCTCTCGGCGAGGGTGCAAGGGATCCTGCTGGGGTTTGGGGGTGGGGTGATGTTGGCCGCCACCTCGTTTTCGCTGCTGGTGCCGGGCACCGAGGCGGCGCTGGCACTGGGATATTCCCAGTTGGGGGCGGCCGTGGTGATGGTGGCGGGCCTGTTGCTGGGGGCGATCTTCCTGGAGAGTGCCCACCAGTTTCTTCCCCACGAGCACTTCTTTAAAGGGATCGAAGGGGAGAACCGCGCCCATCTAAAGCGGATCTGGCTTTTTATCATCGCCATTGCCCTGCACAACTTCCCAGAAGGCCTGGCGGTGGGGGTGGGGTTTGCCACTGGCCAAGTCGGCGATGGGTTGGTGCTGGCACTGGGGATCGGCCTGCAGAACATGCCGGAAGGGCTGGTGGTGGCCTTGTCGCTGGCAGGCCAGGGGTACTCGCGGCTATTTGCTTTTGCCATTGCCCTGCTGACCGGGCTGGTGGAGCCCATCGGCGGCATCCTGGGAGCGACAGTGGTTTCTCTGGCGCAGTCCTTGTTGCCCTGGGGCATGGCCTTTGCCGCCGGGGCAATGTTGTTTGTGATCTCGGATGAGATCATCCCTGAGTCGCACCGGCGGGGGTTGGAGCGGGAGGGCACCTTTGGCGTTCTCAGTGGGTTTGTGGTGATGCTGCTGCTGGATATTGCTCTGGGTTAAAAAGGGATCCTGTCCTGACCTGGGTCAAGTCTTGAGGCGAGGTTTTGATGCTGAGCAACGAGCCTTTTCTGTGGCGGGGATCAAGGGAGCACGCCTGCCTGCTGCTCCATGGGTTGGGGGGTGGCGTCTACGAGTTGCAGTGGCTGGCGGAGCGGCTGCTGGCAGCCGGCCTGACGGTGCAGGGGTTTAACTACCCTGGCCACGAGCGTCCAGCACCCCGCATGCCCCCTTCCCGCTGGACCGACTGGTACGGGCGGGTTTTGGAGCATTACCTAGCCCTGCGGCAGGAGTACCCGCGTGTTTCGCTGGTGGGGTTTTCCACCGGCTGCCTGCTGGCGTTGCACCTGGCCTTTGCCCATCCTGTCCACAAATTGGTGCTGCTGGCGCCGTTTTTTGCCATTCGCCACCACTGGTACTATCTCTTTCGCCCAGAGCAGTACCTCAACAGCCTGGGCTGGCTCTTGGAAGATGTCCCTCGCTTCCGCCTGCCGATTCGGGATGGCGATGCCCGCGCGCTGGCAGAAAAAGTGGCCTATTTTCACAGCTTCAATCTGACGGCAGTGCGCAGCGCCCTTGAGCTCATCGAGCGGGTCAGGGGGGAAGTAGCCAGCATCCAAGTTCCCACCCTTATCCTGCAACCGCGCCAAGATACGGTGGTGGATCCTGAACAAGCAGCGTGGCTTTATCAAGAACTGGGATCCGCACAGAAGAGCCTGCATTGGCTGGAGCACTCCGACCACATTCTCACGTTGGACTGTGAGCGGGAGACGGTGTTTGCCCAGGTCTGCGCCTTTCTCACCCAGGATCCCGCTCCAGCCGGATCAGCGTAACCCGTTGCCAGGCGCCGCCCTCGTCGTAGTCCCGCACCAGGCGCAGCAGGTGGCGGCCTTCCGGCCCTTCCGGAAACCAGCCTAGGCTGACGGAAAAGCGGCGATCCCGATGCAGGGTGGGGATGGGCAAGGGATCCGGCCCGCCAATCCACAGCCCCCCCGGCAAGGGAGCCCGGATCCCTGTTTCCTCTTCCCCCCAAAACTGAACTTCAGTTTCGCTGAGCAGGCTGTCAGTGGCAGAAAAGCTCTGGGCGATCCCCCGCCATCGCCCTTGCAGGGCCAGGCTTAGTTGCGCCTTGGTAAGTGAGGGAAAGTTGGCAGCAAGATCCAGCGCTTGGCCGCGCTGCTCCAAGATGACAGTCACCCCCACCAAGCGGCCCTGGGCGTCCCACTGTTGCACCAGCCGCGCCTTGCAATCCCCCCAGAGGAAGCCCTGCTCGACGGCAAAATCGCCAAATGGTGCCAATTGCAGCCGCCCGTTGGAAAAGGAGCCATCAGGGAAAAAGCGCAAGCCGGGCGAGAAATCCTGATAAACCCAGCTCTGGTGGCTTTCGGGGGTAGGGGATCCCTGCGGGGGATAGTAGGCATTGGTTTGGCGGATCCCGCCCAAATCCAAAGCTTCAAAGGTGATGAGGCTGCGCTTTTGGCCCACCAGCTCCCAACCATGAGCCGTGGGTCGGTAGTTGGAAAAGAGGCCCTGCCACGTTCCTAGGTGCAAAGCTAGACACTGTCTCTGGGTTTTCATAAAGCGATGGAACTGTTGCGGACGGGGAAGAATCCCCGGGGGAGTACTCTCTCTTTGGCTCGCCGCTTGCCTATGGTTTGGCTAGCTCTGGAGTGGGTGGCAACCCCCAGGGGCTCCTTCGAAGCAACCATTGCGGGGTACTGGCCCTCTAACCAGTTTCCTTAAAGGAGCCTAGAATCCGTACTTCTGGCTCCAGAAGTATTGACCACTGCTGATAAACCTTTTCCTGCGCCAGGCGAATCAGGCGATAGATGTCGCTGGCGCTGGCCTGGCCGCAATTGAGGATGAAGTTGGCATGGCGCTCGGAAATCTGGGCCCCGCCAATCCGGTAGCCCTTTAGACCGGCCTGCTCAATTAACCAGCCGGCAGGGTAGGTTTCGGGGTTGCGAAAGACGCTGCCACAACTGGGTAGATGGTAGGGCTGAGAGCTGAGACGCTGGTTGAGGTTGCGCTGGGTTTCCCACTGCACCTGGGCTGGATCCCGGCCTGGGATCAACTGCAAGGTTGCCCCTATAACCGTCCAGGGCAAGTCTTGCAGGCGAGAGCGGCGGTAGCCAAATTGCAAGGCAGCAGGTTCCAAGCGGCAGGGCTTCTGGTCTTCATCCAAAATCTGCACTTCCACCAGCACATCCGCCATGGCGCGCCCATGGGCGCCGGCATTCATCACCACCGCTCCCCCCAGCGTGCCTGGGATCCCGATGGCCCATTCCAAGCCGCTCCAGCCCCGCTTGGCAGCTACCCGCGCCAGGTTGACCAAAGGTTCTCCGGCAGCGGCCCAGATCCTCCCCCCCTCCAACAGTTGCATCCCGCGCAAACGCCGGGTGTGGATAACTAGCCCCCTCAACCCCGCATCGCTGATGAGCAGGTTGCTACCTGCCCCCAACAGGGTGACAGGGATCCCTTCGGCCCGCGCCCAGGCCAAACACTGCTGCAGCTCCAGGTTGCTGCCGGGCTCACAATACCACTCCGCCTTGCCACCCACGCGGAAGGTGGTCAGAGGAGCCAACGGGATCCCCGCTTGCATCCGCCCAGAAAGCCGGGCAACGCAGGAGGCATTGGGCACGCAGGGAGCTGTAGTCATGATGCCAATACCTCAGAAGCCCCCATCTCCCCGATCCCATTCTCCGCTTGCCCCGGCAATTTTTCCTCCAAGTCTGCCAGAGCCTGCTCCCCCACCTGAGCCGCATAGGCCCGCATCGTAGCGGCTATCTGCTGATTGAGATCGCCTGCGCCCAAAAAAATGGCGAGATCTCCAGGCTGCAAAACAGAGGCCAACACCTGCGGCAATTCCCGCAAAGAAGACACATAGCGCACCTGGGGATGGTGCTCCGCCACCGCCACAGCCAACCGCAAGCTGTCAGAACGCTCCGGCGCCGGCTCTCCGGCCCCGTATGTGGGCACGATCACCACCACATCTGCATTCTCGAAGCAGCGGGCAAAATCTTGGAACAAGGCGGCCAAGCGGCTGTGGCGATGGGGCTGAAACACCGCCACCACCCGCCGCTGCTGCAGATGGGCCGCCCGCAGCGTGGCGCGAACCTCGCTGGGATGGTGGGCATAGTCGTCGATAAAGGTGACCCCGCCCACCTCGCCCTTGGCTTCAAAGCGGCGCTGCACCCCCCGAAACTGGGCCAGAGCAGAGGCAATCACGGGGAACTCCAAGCCCAACTGCCTCCCGACGGCAACGGCGGCCAAAGCGTTGCTGAGGTTGTGGGATCCCAGCACCTGCAGGCGGAGCTGGCCGAGGAGGGATCCCCTCTCCCAGATCTCGGCGGAGGTAAAGTCCGCGGCATAGACGATCTCGCGCGCCTGGTACTGGGCTTGGGGATGGCCGGCCAGGCTGTAGCCAATGTCCACCGCCAGGTGGGTGGCCACGTTGGGGCAATCTAGGCAAGCCACCAGGGTTTGGCTCTGCTGCCCGTACTGCTGAAAGGCCCGGATTACCTGCTCCAGATTGGCATAGTGATCCGGGTGATCTAGCTCAATGTTGGTGATCACGCCAATCTTGGGGTAAAGCCGCACCAGGGATCCATCCGACTCATCCACCTCCGCCACCAAATATTCCCCCTGGCCCAGACGGGCGTTGCCATCCCAGGCGTCCATCTCTCCGCCAATGATTAAGGTGGGATCCCAGCCTGCTGCCAGCAGCACATAGCCAATCATGCTGCTGGTGGTGGTTTTGCCATGGGTGCCTGCTACACCAATGCTGGGGCGATGGTTAAACAAGGCGGCCAGTAAATCGGCTCGATGCCAAACCTTTAATCCCTTGTCTAGAGCCGCTGCCAATTCCGGGTTGCTGGGACGGATGGCGCTGGAATAGACCACCTGGGGATCCCCGGCCAAACCCTCTAGAGTGTGGCCCTGAATAAAGCGTACCCCCAAGGCTTCCAGGCGACGGGTACGGCCATTGGCGGCAATATCTGAGCCGGAAACGCGAAACCCCTGCTTGGCCAAAATGTAGGCTAGGGCCGACATCCCCACTCCGCCGATCCCAACAAAGTGGTAAGCCGGCAGTAGCGGCTTTAACGGATCCAAATTTTTGGCAGGCAGAGATGGAGAACGAGCTGGCGCCGGCACAACGGGATCTTCCCCTGCAACTGTTTCCACCATCGCAACTCCACCTCACTCCTCGCACCACACCTAGAAATTGGCACCTGCAGAAGGGCCCCGAACAGGCCAGATCATATCAGGAATCCCTTGGGTTAGGTAGCCGACGGAGGCCGACAACCGAAGATCAGCCGAAGAAAAACAAGTACCCGAAAAATAAACACATGAGAAAAACCTGGACATCCTCGCCCCATAAACTTTACATTTATTAAAGAATTGCAACTGTAACGACCGTCCCCAACCGCAAAACTAAACGGGCAGGGAACGATGAATCAGCGGCTACTCTGGTCTATTGCGGGAGCTGGATTGCTGGCCGGAGCCGGGCTGGCCTGGCTGGGACTGAGCCAGCAGGCGGCCACCCAATCCGTATCAGAAGCAAATGCAGAGGCAACGGAGGAAACGCGGCTACCTCCCCGTATTGGCGCCCTGGGGCGCCTGGAGCCGGAAGGAGAAGTGGTGCGGGTGGCCGGCCCCCCGGGAGAGCGGTTAGGAGAGCTGTTGGTAGCTGAAGGGGATCGCGTGGTGGCAGGCCAAGTGTTGGCGCGACTGGAAAACTATGGCGAGCGCCTGGCGGAGCGGGAGTATGCTGCTGCCCAACTGCAAGAAGCCCGCGCCCGACTAGAGGCCGAGACCCGCTTTGGCCAAGCCCAAGTTGAAGAGGCGCGCACCCGCCTCAACCGTCTAGACGAACCGCAACAGTTGCAGATCCGATCCCAGGAAGCGGTGGTGGAGCGCCTTCGGGCGGAGCTGGCCGATGCTGAGGCCAACCTGGCTCGCTTTCAGACCCTGTGGCAGGAGGGGGCTATCTCCCAGCAGGAGCTAGACCAGAAGGCTCTGCTGGTGCGGCAACGGCAGGAGGACTTGCGGGCCGCTGAGGCCACTCTGGATCAACTGCGCCTGGCCCGCGAGCGGGATCTGCGCAACGCCCAAGCCCAGGTGCAAGCCGCTGAAGCAGGGCTGAGGCGGGCCCAAGCGCAAGTGCAACTGGGATCCCTGGCCCGCAACCTGGAGCTGGCAGAAGCCCGCCTGGAGCGCACCCTCATCCGCGCCCCCCGGGCCGGCCAGGTGCTCAAGATCCACACCCATCCTGGGGAAGTTATCGCTGCCGACAAAGGGATCCTCGAGCTGGGCAACACCGACCAGATGATGGTGGTGGCGGAGGTCTACGAAACCGACATCCTGCGGGTGCGGCCCGGACAACGGGCCACCATCAGCAACCGCGCGCTGCCAGAAACGCTGCAGGGCCGGGTCGAGCGCCTGGGCCTGCAAATCGGCAAGAAAGATGTGCTCAACACCGACCCCGCCGCCGATGTGGATGCGCGTGTGGTGGAGGTGTATATCCGCCTGGATCCGGAAAGCAGCGCCCGCGTGGCTGGCCTGACCAACCTGCAAGTAGATGTGGCCATCGAGGTCGAGGGGTAGGGGGGGGACGATGTCCGGCTTGTTCAGCGTAGCGTTTATCGGGCGCCGCATCCCGTTGGCCTGGCTGCAGTTGACGCGGGAGAAGATCCGCCTGCTGGTGGCCCTGGCGGGCATTGCCTTTGCCTGCATCCTTATGTTCATGCAGTTGGGCTTCCAAGACAGCCTGCTGGAGAGCGCCATCCGCTTCCACGTCGCCCTCAAAGGGGAGATCTTCCTGGTCAGCCCCCAGTCCAACGCCCTCATTGCCATGAACACCTTTTCCCAGCGGCGGCTGTACCAGGCACTGGGCTTTGAGGGGGTACGGGCCATCTCGCCCGTCTATGTAGGCTTTGCCCTCTGGAAAAACCCCCAGACCCGCCGCACCCGCAGCATCTTTGTGGTGGGGGTGGATCCCTCTGCCGACCTGCTGGAGTTGCCGGAGCTGACCCCCGACAAGTTGGAGGAGATCAAGAAGGCGGACGTGGTGCTCTTCGACCGCCGCTCCCGCAGCGAGTTTGGCCCCATCCCGGAATGGTTTGAGTCCGGTCGAGAGGTCTTTACCGAGGTGGGGAACCGCCGCGTCCAGGTGGGGGGTCTGTTTGAGATGGGGGCTACCTTTGGCGCCGACGGCACCATCCTCACCAGCGACCTCAACTTCCTGCGCATTTTTCCCCAGCGGGAGCGCGGCCTCGTGGATATCGGTGTGGTGCAACTGCAGCCGGGGGTGGATCCCCAGCCGTTGGTGCAGCAGATGCGGGCCTTGCTGCCGGAGGATGTGCGGGTGCTGTCGCGGGCAGAGTTTATCGATATGGAGCAAAGCTACTGGGAGGAGGGCACGGCCATCGGCTTTATTTTCGGCCTGGGGGTGGCCATGGGTTTCATCGTCGGCATTGTGATTGTCTATCAGATCCTCTATACCGATGTGTCGGATCACCTGGCAGAATATGCCACCCTTAAGGCCATGGGCTACACGGATACTTACTTGCTGGGGGTGGTGTTTCAAGAAGCTATTTTGCTGGCCGGTCTGGGATATATTCCCGCTTTTGCCCTGGCGGTTTTGCTCTACGATTTGACGGCCAATGCCACGTTGCTGCCAATTGCCATGACCTTCAGCCGTGCGGTGCTGGTGCTGCTCCTGACGGTGAGCATGTGCTTTATCTCAGGGGCCATTGCCGTGCGGCGGCTGCGGGCAGCCGATCCCGCCGATATCTTCTAAAGTTTTGGCAAGGCGTTGCATGGGGGAGGGGGGAATGGATTGTTGAATGGCTTGAACTCAACTGCCCAAAAGCTTCTGGGATCCCTTTAAAGGCCTTCGGCCAAAGGTTTCTGGAGGGTTCAATCGCGGCAGTTCCCACGATGGCCCACGATAAGTTGTCAACCCAAGTTGTTTGAGATTTTGAGTTCCCTATGCTGCCTTTCCTTCTCGATCAAGCCGCCCTCGCCTCCACCCAAAATGCCGTTGAGCCGGTGGTCAAAGCCGAAGGGGTGAACCACTACTTTGGCGAGGGATCCCTGCGCAAGCAAGTGCTTTTTGACATCAACTTCGTTTTGCAGCCGGGGGAGATCGTGTTGTTGACCGGCCCCTCCGGCTCCGGCAAGACCACGCTGCTCACGCTCCTGGGGGCTTTGCGCTCGGTGCAGGAGGGCAGCTTGCGGGTGTTGGGGCAGGAGCTACGGGGCGCCCAGCCCAACACCCTCATCCAGATCCGCCGCCAGGTGGGGTACATCTTCCAGGCCCACAACCTGCTGCGCTCCCTGACGGCAGCTCAAAATGTGCGTATGGCTCTGGAGCTGCACAACGGCCTTTCCGCCCAGGAAGCCCAAGAGCGGGCGGAAGCGATGCTGGCGGCGGTGGGTCTCGGGGATCACGTCCACTACTACCCAGAGCAGCTTTCGGGAGGGCAAAAGCAGCGAGTGGCCATTGCGCGGGCCCTGGTCAGCCACCCCAAACTGGTGCTGGCCGACGAGCCGACGGCAGCCCTGGACAGCAAGTCGGGCCGCGAGGTGGTGACCCTGATGGAGAAGTTGGCGCGGGAGCAGGGTTGCACCATCCTGATGGTGACCCACGACAACCGCATCCTCGACATCGCCGACCGGGTGCTGCACATGGAGGATGGACGACTGGAGAGCCAGCCCCTTGCCTAGTTTGCCCCGTTGGAGGCGTGGCGGCGGTACCAGTCGATGGTGCGCTGCAGCCCCTCCCGCAGCCCCACCTTGGCCACAAAACCAATCCTCTCACGGGCTTTGGAGACGTCCAGGCAGCGGCGCGGCTGGCCGTTGGGCTTGTCCGTTTGCCAGCGGATCTCGCCGCGAAACTCCATCAGCTCGCAGATGAGGGCAATGAGATCCCGAATGGAGATCTCCTCTCCGGTGCCCAGGTTCAGGGGCTCGGAGCTGTTGTAGAGCTGGGTGGCCAGGAGAATGCCGCGGGCGGCATCTTCGGCGTAGAAAAACTCGCGGGTGGGGCTGCCATCTCCCCACACCTCCACGTAGTTCTGGCCCCGCTGTTGGGCTTCATGCACCTTGCGGATCAAGGCTGGGATCACGTGGGAAGTTTCGAGATCGAAGTTGTCCATGGGGCCGTAGAGGTTCACCGGCAGGAGGTAGATGCCGTTGAAGCCATATTGCTGCCGGTAGGCCTGCAGTTGCACCAGCAGGGCTTTCTTGGCAATGCCGTAGGGGGCGTTGGTCTCCTCCGGGTAGCCATTCCAGAGATCCTCTTCCTTGAAGGGGACGGGGGTGAACTTGGGATAAGCGCAAATGGTGCCCACGCAGACAAACTTCTCCACCCCGGCTAGATAAGCGGCGTGGATGAGCTGGGATCCCATGATCAGGTTGTCGTAGAAGAGCTCCGCCGGCTTGGCCTGGTTGAGGCCGATGCCGCCCACATGGGCCGCCAAATGGATGACGATATCTTGCCCCTGCACCACCTCTTGGCAGACTTCCCAGCGGCGCAGGTCGTGGGTGCGGGAGCGCGGGATCCGCACCTGCTCCGGCTTCACCCCCAGCACTTGCAACTGCTGCAGCACATGTTTGCCCAAAAAGCCGCTTCCCCCCGTGAGCAAGATGCGCTTTTGGCTGAGATCGATGGCAGTAGACAAGCTGTTGGGCATCATGGTGAGTGCGGAAAATCCCAGGCTTCCATTATGGGGCAGAGGGGCTGCTCCTCTCCTAACTGCTCGAGCTTGCAGGTTTCTTCCCTCCCTTTTCCAGCTCTGCCTGCAGCCGCTTCTGGGCCGCCTGTAGGGCTTGCGCCAGTTTCTCGGGCTGCTTGCCACCGGCCTGGGCCAAGTTGGGCCGCCCACCTCCACCGCCGCCTGTGAGTTTGGCAATCTCGCCGATAAAGGAGCCCGCCTTGAGGCCAAGTTGCTGCACCGCCGGGCTAAAGGCGGCCACCAGGCTGACCTTGCCGGCTTCCGGCACCGATCCCAGCACCACTGCCCCTTCCCCTAGCCGCTGCAGCAGGTGCTCGGCGGCGGTTTTAAGCGCCTCAGGAGGAGTGGATCCCAATTCCGCCACCAAGATCTTGAGATCCCCAACCGATACTGCCTGGGGCAAGAGCTGCTCTGCCTGGAGCAGGGCCAGCTGGCTGCGGGCCTCCTCAAGCGCCTTCTGGGCAGCCTTCAGCTCCGCCTGTAAAGCCGCTACCCGCTCTGGGATCTCCTGCGGCTTGGCCTTGAATTGGGCGCTCAGCTCCCGCACGACGCTATCCCGCTCGTTTAGGTATTCCAGCACCGCCGGCCCGGCTACAGCCTCGATGCGGCGGATCCCGGCGGCTACCCCACTCTCGGAGATGATCTTGAACAGGCCGATCTCGGCAGTGTTGCTGACGTGGGTGCCGCCACAAAGCTCCATCGACACCCCCGGAAAGTCAACCACGCGCACCTCGGCACCGTATTTTTCCCCAAACATGGCCACCGCCCCTCTGGCTTTGGCCTCTGCCAGGGGCAGAATGGCTACCTGAGCCGGATGGGCCTCAGCAATCCAGGTGTTGACCAGATCCTCAACCTGCTGCAGCTCTTCGGGGGTAAGGGGACGCGACAGGGTAAAGTCAAAGCGCAGCCGGTCAAAGGCCACCAGGGATCCCGCCTGGCTGATGGAGGGATCGACCACTTTCTTAAGGGCTGCCTGCAAGAGGTGGGTGGCTGTGTGGTGGGCCTGGGCGCGCCGCCGACAGGCCAGGTCAATCTGGGCCTGCACGGGATCCCCCACCCGCAGGATCCCCCGCTCCACCCGGCCTAAGTGGACAAACAGATCCCCCCGCTTTTGCACATCCTCCACCCGTACCAACACTCCGTCCCCGGCCAGGTAGCCGCGATCGCCAATTTGCCCCCCGGACTCCGCATAAAAAGGCGTGCGATCCAAAACCACCTGCACCACCTGCCCCGCCTCTACCTGAGGCACCGACTTCCCTTCCACCAGGAGCGCCTCCACCACGCCGCGGGCAGAGGACTGGTTGTAGCCGAGAAACTCCGTCTCGATTAAAAACTCAGCCAGCTCGTCCAGGGATCCCTGGGCCATGACGTCGAGGGTTTGGTGAGCGGCGCGGGCCCGCTGCCGCTGTTTTTCCATCTCTTGCTCAAAGCCCTGGACATCCACGCTAAAGCCGTGCTCCTGGGCAATTTCCTGGGTCAGCTCCAACGGGAAGCCGTAGGTGTCAAAGAGCTTGAAGGCGTCGACACCGGAGATCTGCTTTGGCGCGCCAGTGGCGGTGACGTTGGCAAACAGATCAAACAGCAGCCGCTCCCCCCGCTCCAGAGTCTTGAGAAACTGCTCCTCTTCCCGCTGCAGCTCGGCTTTGATCACCGCCTCCCGCTCCCGCACCTCGGGATAGGCCGCCTCCGCCAACTGGATGGCCGTCTCCACCACTGGCCAGGTAAAGGGCTCGCCGATCCCCAAGAGGCGCCCGTGGCGCACCATCCGCCGGATCAAGCGCCGCAGCACGTAGCCCCGATCCACATTCGAGGGGATTACCCCGTCGGCAATCAGATGCATCACCGCCCGCGCGTGATCCCCAATAACCTTGAGGGAGACTTTCTGCTCGGGGCTGGCCCGGAAGTAGTCCACCTGAGCGATCTCAGCCGCCTTCTGCACAATGGGGAAGATCAAATCTGTCTCATAGTTGTTGGGGACTCCCTGCAACACCTGAGCCAGCCGCTCCAGCCCCAGGCCAGTGTCGATGTTTTGCTTGGCCAAGGGAGTGAGGCGGCCCTCGCTGTCCCGGTTGAGCTCCATGAACACCAGATTGTAGATCTCCAGAAAGCGGGAGTCGTCCCCTAGGTCAATCTGCTCATCCCCTAGCTCCGGCTTGAAGTCGTAGTAGATCTCGGAGCAAGGGCCACAGGGGCCGGTGGGGCCGGCAGCCCAGAAGTTGTCCTCCTCCCCCATGCGCCGGATGCGGTGGGGCGGGATCCCAATCTCATTGCGCCAGAGGGCAAAGGCCTCCTCATCTTCTCGAAAGACGCTCACCACCAGGCGCTCCGGCGGCAGGCCAAACACCTCCGTCACCAGCTCCCAGGCCCAGGTGATGGCCTCTTTTTTGAAGTAGTCGCCGAAGCTGAAGTTGCCCAGCATCTCAAAAAAGGTGTGGTGGCGAGCCGTCCGTCCCACGTTCTCGATGTCGTTGGTGCGTACGCATTTCTGGGCAGTCGTGACCCGTGGGTACTCCGGATCCCGATGCCCCAGGAAGATGGGCTTGAAGGGTAGCATGCCGGCGATGGTCAGCAGCACCGTGGGATCCTCCGGCACCAAGGAGGCGCTGGGCAGTACCTGGTGGCCCCGCTGGGCGTAGAAGTCCAGAAAAGCCTGCCGGATGGCGGCACCGGAGAAGGATGGAGACATGGTCAAGGCGAAGAATAACTGTATTGATAATTCTAGGTTTTTTGCCGCTGGGGCAGTTGAACTCTTGAGGTCTGGATTTTGTCGGCACCGCCCGCCAAAGCAGAAAAATCTAAGCGATTTCTCCGATTGAGCCCGCGTGGGCAAACGCTAGGATCAGCCTGTTGGAGCCAGATGTGCAAGATTTTTCTCCCCTTGGTCTAGGCTAGATGTATCTCTGGCAACGCGCTTGCCCGCCCATCAGCCTCGTCTCGGTTACCTAGCCGTCAGTCGGTAGCGCTTGGAGGGGTATGCCCACCTGCTATTGTCTCAATCCTGACTGTCTGCAGCCAGAAAATCCACCGGATGCCTCCACCTGTGCCTCCTGTGGCCAGCCGCTGCTGGTGCGCAATCGCTACCGGGCCTTCAAGCGTCTGGGGCAGGGGGGATTTGGCGCCACCTTCTTGGCCCGCGATGAGGACATGCCCTCCAAGCCCTGGCGGGTGATCAAGCAGTTGCGCCCGGCTGAAAATTCGCCCCAACTGGCCAGGCTGGCGGAGGAACTGTTTAACCGCGAGGCTGAGGTGTTGGAGCGCCTGGGGGAGCATTCGCAAATCCCCAAGCTCTACGCCCACTTCCAAGAAGGCGGCCAATTCTACTTGGTGCAGGAGTTTATCGAGGGGATCACGCTTTCTCAGGAGATGCGGCGCAATGGGCCTTTCTCCGAAGAACAAGCCCGGCAAGTGATGCAGGAGGTGCTGCTGATCCTCAACTATGTCCACAGCCAGAACACCGTCCACCGCGATATCAAGCCGGCTAACCTGATTCGCCGCAAAGAAGATGGCCGCCTGGTGCTAATCGACTTTGGGGCGGTGAAGCAGCTTGGGCCGGGCCACAAGTCGTCGGAGGAGGGAACGGCGATTCGCTCCCTGGGCTTTTCTCCGCCGGAGCAGATGGCTGGCCAGGCGGTGGGCCCCGCCAGCGATCTCTACGCGCTGGCCGCCACTTGCATCAATTTGATGACTCTGGAGTCGCCGGCCAAGTTTTACGACCACAACACCGGCCAATGGGATTGGTCGGATCGCCTGCAGCTCAGCCCTGAGTTCGACGCCATTTTGCGCCGCATGCTGCAGCCGGCCATCAGCCAGCGCTTTGCCACGGCTACCGAGGTGCTGCGGGCTCTGCAAGGGATCCCGGTGCAGGAGGGCCCCCTTTCCTCGCCGGTTCTCTTGCCCAGTTCTCCGTTGACTGCCGATTCCAGCCCGTTGCTGATCTCCGACCAGTGGGCCAAACGCCGTTCAACCGCTCTCCCCCTGGCCCGAACAGATGGGTTCTCGCCTGCGCCGCTCCCTCGGTCCGGTGCGGGAGGCATGCTGCCCGTGGGAGCGGTTCCCACCGGTTTTACCCAACTGGGCCAAGCCAGCCGCATCACTGGCAGCGGGCAGATCAAGCCAGCCACCCCGCCGCGGATCCCGTCTTTGGCGGGGGCGGATCTGCGGGGCAAGTCTTTCGCCAACCAGAACTTAGCCGGTTATGACTTGCGCTGCGCCGATCTGCGGGGGGCCGATTTTTCAGGGGCCAATTTGCAGGGAGCCGATCTGCGCGGGATCCGCTTCAACACACCGCAACCCCGCTGGCTGCGCTTTTTGAGCCGGCTCCTCGGCTCGGCCAAGACCCTGGGAGGGATCCTAGCAGGCCTGGGAGGGCTCTTGGGAGCTGGGAGCCTGGCGTTTTTGCTCGTCCACCTCACCACGCGCAATGTGGTTTATGCCTTGGGAGCGGCTGGGATTGCTTTGGTGGTAGCCGGGTCGGTGCTCTGGTCTGCAGGCGGCAGGACTTCCCTGCCACGCCAAGCTGAAGAAAAGGGCAAGCGCTTCACCAGCTTTTACAAAGCGGATCTGCGAGGGGCGCAGATGGATAGGAAGCTGCGGGAGTTCGCCCGCCGCCAGGGTGCCATCGTGAGCTAGAGCGGATCCGTTCCCGCCTTAGGCTATGGGAGGAAGCCCGCTGCGGATAGCCTGGCTCACCTGCTCCGCCAGAGGCCGGCAGGCTACGGCTTTCCCTTGCCGCCGATCCCCCGCCTGGTCGTAAAAAACAATGCCTTCGGCGCGGGAAAGGCCCAGGGCCAAAAAGAGCAGCTCCAAAACCCCAAAGGAGGTGGCCTCCAAGTCCGGCGCTTGCTCCCGCAGTTCCGCCAGCGTGGCTTGGGCATCTTCCAGGTGGCCAAAGGCCGGGATCCACAGCTGGCCGATGGGTTCGAATCCTGGGGGGGACTCCGTCCCGGCGGATCTTTCTACCACCCGCACCGTCAGCCAGCCGCCATCGGGGTAGCGCAAGGTGGTGTACTGCAGGTGATCCAGGTGTTGGGCCACCTGGGTGAGCACCTCTGCGACCTGTTGCATCGCCGCTGTCGGGATCCCGTTCTGCGGGGCCTCCTCTACCAGCGTTGCGGCCTGGGCCGCCAGACTAGATACCATGATTGACAACCATCCTTACTTAGGTTCAAAATGGGTATTCGCAGCTCCTGGGGCTGTAGTTCAATTGGTTAGAGCACCGCCCTGTCACGGCGGAAGTTGCGGGTTCGAGCCCCGTCAGCCCCGTACCTGTTAGGAACACTCTAGCCTACATCGGCAAGCAGGTCAGCACTGCTATCATAGGTACCTTGCTCCGTTAGGGTAGGGAGATGTGTGCCTTGCGGTATCTGCGCCCGGATTTGCTTCACCTCAAGTCCTATGATGCCGTGCCGCCCCAAGCTGCCGACAAGTTGGATGCCAACGAGTTTCCCTGGGATTGGCCGGCGGGCTTCAAGCAGAAACTCTCCCTCCTCTGGGAAAAAGGGATCCCGAGCAACCGCTACCCCGATGCTCATCACCGGGGCCTCAAGCAGGCCATTGCCGCCTATGCCGGGGCAGATCCTGCCCAGATTAGCCTGGGCAACGGCTCCGACGAGCTAATCCGATCCCTATTCATTGCCACCTGCCTGGGCGGAAGGGGTGGCATTCTGGTGCCAGAGCCTACCTTTTCTATGTACGCCATCCTGGCCCAGAGCCTGGGGATCCCAGTGGTGCGGGTGCCCCGCCACCCTGAGACGTTTGCCCTGGATCTGGAGCGGTGTCAACAGGCGATAGCGGAGCAGCAGGTGCGAGTGGTGTGTTTGGTGGATCCCAATTCGCCCACCGGCAATGGCCTGAGCACCGCCGAGTGGGAGTGGGTGGAAGGGTTGCCCGCCGAGATTTTGGTGATCCTCGATGAGGCCTATTTCGAGTTCAGCCAACACACGGCCCTGCCCAAGCTGGCGGAGCACCCCAACTGGGTTATCTTGCGCACCTTCTCCAAAGCCTTTCGCCTGGCAGCTCACCGGGTGGGCTATGCCATCGGCCATCCGCAGCTCGTCCAGGTGCTGGATGCCATCCGCCTGCCCTACAATCTCTCGGCCATCTCCCAGTGGGCCGTTCAGATTGCCCTGGAACATGCCGAGGAGTTTTTGGCCGACCTACCCCTTATCCGTCAGGAACGGGAAGCCCTCTACCAAGCCCTGCAGGAGCTGCCGGGGGTGCGGGTGTGGCCTAGCCAGGCCAATTTTCTCTACTTCCGGGTGGCAGGATGGGATCCCCAGGATCTGCAGCGGGCCTGGCAAGAGCTGGGAACTTGTGTGCGCTGTACCGGCGGCGGGCTGCGCCTAACGGTGGGCACCCCTGAAGAAAACCAACGCGCCCTGGAGCGCCTGCAGCAGATCTTGCGGTAGGTGGCTCTACTTCCAACTCCTGCTCAACCTGGGCCGAGAAATCGCTGGATCAGGCCATAAACTTGCTGGAGCTGCCTCTCGTTGAGCCGCTTCAGTTCTTCGCGGATTGCCACTTGCAGTCTTTGAGCCTCAGTTTGCTCCCGCTGCAGCAGCCAACTCTGAACAGGGCTGGGGTGCTCCACGAAGTCGTGTAGCCAGGGATCCCGTTCCTCCAGCTCAGGCTCTGCCTGGGGCAGTTGCTCACGCCAGCGCTCTTGCGCGCGGCTAAACTCCTCTGCCAAAAGATCGGTCGGTCGTCCCTCCGCCTGCAGAGAATCTCGATACTTCTTGTGAACCAAAAGCCAGCGCTGCCGAATCTGAGAGCGTTGCCATCTTGGGATTCTACCGATTCCGTTTTCAGCAAAGCGCTCATAAAACCTGAGCGCGTCTCGGTAGCGGCCCAGTCGCTCATAGGCCAGGCCCACCTCCAGCGGTTGCAGCCACCAAGCGTGCTCCCCGCGCACACTGCTTACCACTTCCTGCAGAAAATCCCGCAGTCCAGGGAGCTTCCACCTCAGCTCATCCCAGTTGGTTGCCATGTCTCGAGCCATGCTGGCCACCAACTCGTAGTCATGTCCGCGCTGCCACGCCTGTGGGTGGGCCTGAACCACTTCCCAAAGCCTGCCCCACTCGCGGCGCCGGATCAGGATTCGCAGCAGCAGCGGCCACTCTTTCAAGCGCTCCAGGCTGAGGATGACATCGTTGATGTACTCCTCCCACTCGCCCGCGAGGGGACGTCCCGCCTCCTGCCATTTGCTCACCACTGCTGCGTCCTGCCGGTCTTTGGATAGCCACCTCACCTGGCCAGGCGGCTTCTCCAATTGGATCTTGGCCCGGTAGTAGTAGGAATGCTCCGTTTGGCCACCTTGATCCCAAATGGCAACTGCCTCGTCAAGTTTCTGTTGCTGGAAATAACAGATGCCGAGAATTTTGTGATATTGCCCTGCGAACGGCTGCCGCTGGCCAAGAAAGGCCAAACGCTCCCTCAAGGCCTCAAGGGTCTCTTGCCAAAAAAGTTCACGGTCCTCCAGCTTAGAACGAAAAGTCTCTAGATTATCGAAAACTTGCTCCAGCTCCACCAAAAACTTCTCCACACAAACCTTCCAGGTGGGATCCGAATGCTTCGGGCTGACCTCAACGCTCAACCAATCTCGCACTCGAACTATCTGTCGAAAGCGCTCCATGGACTTGGCAGAGCTGTTTTGGGTTACCACCATCAAATCCACCAGAGGACTGTAGTCGGGGATCTCGGAGCACCTGGCAAAGTGAGTGGGACGATGCTGCTGTAACTCTAACCAAGCTTTTGCCTTCCAAAAGCACTCCCAGGCTTCCCGGATGAGATGTCTATTGGGTAGGGCGGATCTTTCCAGGCTTAAAAACTGACGACCTGCAGGAACGTAATCCCTCTGCAGCTTGAGGATCCAAGCTTGGCATTCCTGTTCTAATTTCTGGTTGACTGCCTGCCGAGCAAAGGCGCGTGCATCTTCCAAGAGCTCAGGATTTCCCTCCTCTACCCCTCGCCTAAGAAACCCAAGAGCCAAGTCCAGGACATCCTGTAAGTTTTTATCCGTCCAGTATTGGATGCCGGTGCCTGGAGCGAAGCCCGCCAGTACAGGCGGATGCGTTTGCCATTGGGATCGATCGGGCTGCAAATGAGAGTGATTGAGCCAAAAGTCAATCTCCAAGGCAGGATCCCAAAATTCCCGCCAGCCAACTGCAGTATCCACAACAGCTAAGGCTTCGATGGGGCGGGTAATACCAACGTATAGCTGGTTGAGAAAATAATGTAGCTGTAGGGATACTTTCTCTGCAGGTTCTTGAGCATAGTGGTTAAGCCTTCTGCTAAAGTTTTGTCGATAGTAGTCGCCAAACTTGTAGAGAATAATCTTTTTGAACTCCATGCCCTTGACAGCGGTAATAGTCTGCAGCAGCGCCGGCTTGAGATTTTGCTCCAGCTCTTCGGCAAAAACTCTCTGGAGTTCGGGATCTTGGCGGACGTAGTCCAGCTCCTCTCCTATGGGACAAGGCAGGATGCAAACTGTACCCGTGCTGTTCCTGAGCATACTCCTCAGCTCATGTTGAGTTAAGTTCTTGTCCTGGCCATCCAGCACAAACTTTTGAGCTGGCCTACCTGGTTCCTGAAAACGCCAAGGCTGCTGTGGATAAATCCCCCGATCATTGCTAAGAACTCGCCGCCACAGGTTAACCAGGTTGCTAAAACGAGTGATCTGAGGGCTACAGCGGTAGTTATTTTTTAACTCTCGGGGACTTGGAATCTCGAGAGAATGACTCGGCAACAAGTAAGCATGGATATGCTTGTAGAGATGGCTCCTTAGAGCATCCCAACGAAATCCTGTAGGATTGATCGTTTGCAGGGGATCCCCAGCAAAAGCATAAGGTAAACGCTCGATAGCCCAATCCAGCTTATATTTTCCCCAAGGTGACAAGCAGAAAACAATATTCAGCTCAAGCTGGGTAAAGTCTTGAACCTCATCACAGAAAATGACCGGATGAATTGATCTAAGACAACCATTCTGTAGGACATCTCTAGCCAAATCTTGATCGTCCCAGTAGCCTTCGTAGGTAGTTCGTTCCTGATAACCTGGCCAAACTTGCTTGTATATTCGATCAAAGACTTCTACATCTACAGTGCGGTCAGCTTGAGGCAATTCCCGATAGCAATCTGGATCCAAGTAGTCGCTTACTTCATAGCCCTTGATCAGAGTGCGAATCGTATGCCAAGCTAACTCTATATCGCTGCGGCCGCGGTACCAGCTCCGAAATCGATAAAAATTGACATATCGCTCCAGTTGATAGCGTTCTTGTCTCTCCGGCGGAAGACAGCTCAACAGGTAGTCCTGGAAGGTGCTAAAGAAAGCTTGACATCGCCCAATTTCCTCTTCCGAGAAGTCACTGCCTCTCTCTCGGTAACGATGGTTGACCCGCAAAATTTTACTTACCTTGCTGCGGGCTTGCTGTACTAGACTCGGGCTGTAGGTTAAAAAGAGAGGATGGTACTGAAAGTTTCCTTTGCTTGAATTCTTCAGGTAATGGCTGCAGTAATCAGCAAAACGGTAATACAACATCAGAGATTTGCCGCTTCCAGCTCGCCCGTTGATCAGTAGAGGCATAGAGGTGCTTTGGAGAATTTCTTCTTCTTCCATCGATAAAGCTAAGTTCCCCTCTGTAGTTTCCTGGATTTCCAGCCAGATGTTTTCATCTGCAACCATGTAATCGGGGTAGGCGCGGCGGGCATATCGCTTCCAAATCTCTAAAGATTGTGGGTGTTGGAGAATATCCGGCCGATCGGCCCCCATCCCAAATAGGCAAGTTTGGCGCCCTAGGTCAAACCGCTCTCTCTGCTCCGGAGCGTGGTCGTAAACCCCAATTAAAAATGGAGATAAGACTCTTTCCTGCTCACATACCTGCACCAGGCTGATAGCCAGATGTATCGAGCCTTCCCGCCAGCATCTAACCTCAGCTCCTGGATAAAACAGTGGTAGTTCCTGGTAGAGATTACCTTTCTCATCGCTAATGAATTGCTCTACCGCCCGATACACTTGGCGCCGCTGTTCTAGAGAAAGGGCTTGCACTTGCCGAACCCATTCCCCGCTTTCCAACACCAGTCGCTCCTGGCGGTTGGGAGTATTTAAAAACTGTGTCCAATCGTACAGTTCACTGGGGAGAGGGAGGAGCTGGTTTTGCCGCACTTCCTCTTGTTCATTTTCCGCTTGCCTTTGTGCCAGCCAGGCCTGTAGCTGATCGTCAGGCACCCAGTTCCTCACCCGCTCTTGATAGCCGGGATCCTGCCGCCGCTCCAGGAACTCTCGGTACTCGTGGCTGCCTCTCCCCCAAAGGCCAAACAAGACCAAAACCGGCACCTCTCCCAGATAGCGCAGATCACCCACCAAGCGAACATTGCGCCGGAGGTTGCGCTTCCAGTAGGGGTAGCGAACGTCGAACAACCGGCTTAAAAGGGTGCGATCCCCCTGCGATAGCCGTTCTATCAGCTCCTCGAGGTTGTATGGCGCTCCTGCCTCCAAAACTTCTTCTAGACAATACACGTACATGGGATCCCACTGCTCAAGCTGTCCTGGTTTGAAGGCCATCTTAGAGGCGACCTGCCTTGCCTGTCAGCTCTCTCTCAAAACTTGCTACCAAACTGAGAGACTAACCAAATAACTTCAATTGAAGCTAGGGTTAGAATTTTAAGCTTTGATAAAGTGTGCTGAACTGGCGGGCAAATTAGAGAATCCAAGCTGTTACCGCACGGCCCTAACCCCCATTCCTCTGTCAAGCTGTCTGGCAGCATCCCCAGCAGAAGCCGATCGAACTGGCAGAGAAAAGGTTGCGACAGGGATCCCGCTGGCTCTAGATGAGGTTGTCCAAAGCAAACTTTGGAGAAAGGTGATGGGATCCTCCCCTAGCTGGATCGGTTTGCCCTCCCTGCTGGCAACAGCGGTCTTGGATCATTGAAGCAGAATTGGGTTTGGATCCCATCTCGTCTCAATACAGCTTTTTCCAACGTGGGGGAGTTCTGTAGAACGGTGGGATCCGGTTGTTATCCCTGTTGACCTGTTTTTCAAGAATTGTCCACCCTACTACCCAAGGAGCGGCTATGGAATTGGTTTACTTCACCCCCATCCTCGATGTGCGCCTGCAGCGAAGCACCCTTGACTTCCCGAAGCAGCAGAGCTCTGGAGAGCGCCCTCGCACTTTCTTCCCCACACCATTACAGGTTTGGGAGAGCGGCGAGGCCTACACTGTCCAGCTCTGGGTGCCCGGCGCCGATCGCGAGCGCTTCCACATCGAGGCCACAGCCCAGCAGCTCTCCATTAGCGGTGAAATCCAGCTTCAAGGCCCTGAAGGTGCTGAATTACGCTACCAAGAGGTGGAGCCTCAGCCTTTTCAACGCATCCTCAAGCTAGCCAAAAGCATTCAGCCGGAAAAAGTCTCGGCCATCTACCGGGATGGCATTCTCACCCTCACCCTGCCCAAGGCCGATGCCGTGCAGGCGGTCAAAGTTCAGATAGGAACCTCAACTTCCGCAGCTCCGTCGGAAACTTTAACGGTGGAAAGCCAGCCTGCCTAGTCTCCCTTCTCCCCAAGCAAGAGGGGGCAGGGGTGAGGGAGTTCGCCTAGCTACCCCACTGCACGCGCACCTCGTCCCCTACCTTGAAATCCAAGGTGCGGCTGGCGTTGCCCCGGTTTTGCACAATCTCCACCAAGCCGGAGCTGCCCACCAGGGCAAGCAGCTCGCCCTCACTTCCCTCGGCAAAGGTGGCGGCGGAGCGGATGGTGATCCCCTTGACCCAAGCTCTCCAGTTGCGGCCCTCTACCCAGTTGCCGGGGAGAGTGGTGATGCCGTTGCCGAAGCGGTCGATGGCCTGGATCACGCCGCGGCCGCCGTCGGGCTCTGCCTGAGGTGGTGGCCAGTCCCAGCGAACCAGCTCGGCCACCTCCAAGGGATCCCCCAACTCTGCCAAAGGGATCCCGTTGGCCAGGTGGGCGGCCACCGGGGCAAAAATATCCCGCCCGTGAAAGGTACGGCTGGGAGAAGGAGTGCGCCAGTAGCGGGGTCGGTTGAGTTCCACAGCAGCCAGAGGTGGGGATTGCTCCAAAACGCCGCTGAAGAGGCCATTGTCAGGGCCGACCAAATAGCCTCCTTGGGTTTGGACGGCCACCGCCCTTCGGCTGCTCCCCACCCCCGGATCTACCACCGCCAGGTGAATGGTTCCAGAAGGTAAATGGGGATAGGCCGTCATCAGGGCAAAACGGGCCGCTGCCACATCCTGGGGCGGGATCTCGTGGCTGAGGTCGATCAGTTGGGCTTGGGGCGCGATTCCCCAGATCACCCCTTTCACGATGCCTACGTAGGGATCTTCGAGGCCAAAATCCGTCAGTAGGCTAATGAAAGGCATATACTGTCTCAACGTCATGAACTACCTCACCGCATGGGCAGACGGGTTTCCCCATCTGGGCAAGGCTTTTGTCTCTTCCTCCGCCCCAGTTGCTTCATCGTTCGCGGCAGCGGGACGGAGTCCATCCCGTATACCGAGTCTCCGTTTGCAAAGCGTGGCGCTAGCCATCGTAGAGCTGCAGCATCCAAGACGCACGAGGCGGGTTCCCAGCCCCGGGTGCTGATTAGGTGCAACGTTGTACATAACCATCACTGCCCCCCTGTCCCTCTCTATCGCAAAACCCCAGGCAGAACAGACAGGATAGCGATTGCTCAACCAACATCAGGGATCCTCCCAGTCAGCAGCAG